>JBBSMV010000255.1:0-4144 GCA_038232975.1 Rhodothermales bacterium | reverse complement strand
GACGCAGACGACTCGTGCCTCGGCGTGGCGGGCGGCGTTCGAGAGGGCCTCCTGCGCGATGCGGACCAGGCCGAGGCGGACGGCCTCGGGCAGGCGCTGCCCGTCGGCCGCGAGTTCGAGGTCGAACTGTAGGTCCGGATGCACCGCCCGGAGGGTCTCGACGTGGCTGCGTAGCGCGGCGGCCAGCCCGAACGGCCCGAGCGCGGGCGGGCGGAGCTCGCCACAGACGCTGCGGAGGGCCGCGTTCACCCGGCCGAGTGCCTCCTCTACGGGTACCATCTCGCCGTTGAGACCGAGCTCCTCGGCGGCGAGGGCGAGCCGGAGCTTCGCCGTGTAGAGGTCCTGCACGGGGCCGTCGTGGAGCTCGCGCGCCAGGTGGAGCCGCTCCTGCTCGCGGCCCTCGGAGAGCCGCCGCTGCGCCTCGGCGATCTCGTCGCGGCTCCGCTCGACGATCCGCATCCGCGCGTGCTGCCACACCCACGCCCCGGCGAACCCCACGCCGAGCACGCCGAGCACGAGCGCGAGCCGGAACCACCACGTCTCCCACACCGGCGGCACGATGGTCAGCGGGACGGCCAGCCCGGCCTCGTTCCAGACCCCGTCGTTGTTCGAGCCGCGCACGCGGAAGGTGTAGCGCCCCCCGTCGAGGTTGGTGTACGAGACGTAGCGCCGGGTGCCGGCGTGGTGCCACGTCTCGTCGAAGCCTTCGAGCTTGTAGGCGTACTCGTTGCGCGCGGGGTTGGCGAAGTCGAGCGCGGCGAACTCGAAGGCGAAGAAGCTGTCCTCGTGGGTCAGCCGGATTCCCCCCGGCGCTGCCGGCATGGACCGGTCGAAGATGCGGAAGTCGGTGAGGACGACGGGGGGGACGTGGGGGTTGTCCGCGACGGCGGCGGGGTCGAAGCGGTTGTACCCGTTGATCCCACCGAAGAGCAGGTCGCCGCCGGGGGCGCGGTAGGTGGCCCCCTGGTTGAACTCGTTGCTCTGAAGCCCGTCGGAGGCGTCATAGGCCCGGAACGTCTCGTTCTCAGGGTCGAAGCGGGCGAGGCCACGGTTCGTGCTCAGCCAGAGGCGGCCGGCGGCGTCCTCGAGGATGCCGTAGACGAGGCCGTTGGGGAGGCCGTCGGCCTCGGTGTAGCGGCGGAAGGTGCCTGTCGCCGGATCGAGCCGGTTGAGGCCGGAGTTCGTCCCCACCCACACAGTCCCGGCGGCGGGGAGGACCGAGAACACGCGGTCGTTCGAGAGGCTCGCCACGTCGGCCGGGTCGTGACGGTAGCGGGTGACGGACCCCGTGGCGAGGTCGATCCGGTTCAGCCCAGTGGTGGTGCCGGCCCAGAGCGTCCCGGCCGGGCCCTCGGCCAGAGCGATCACCTCGTCGTCGGTGAGCGCCGCGCCGCGGGTGCTGTCGGCCGTGCTGAAGCGGTGGACGAAGCGCTCGGCACGTCGGTCGAACCCGTAGAGCCCGCTCCGCGTCCCGACCCACAGCTGCCCGTCGCTCCCGTCGAGGAGGGCGTAGACGCGGTTGGCGTTGGTGTCGGCGGGGTCGTCGGCGTGGGGGAAGGCCGAGAAGGTGTGGGCCGCCTCGTTGAAGCGGGCGAGGCCGGCGGCGGTCCCGACCCACACCGTGCCGGTGTGGTCGGTGAGGAGGGCGCGGACGTAGGAAGACGACAGACTCCCCCACCGCCCCGGCACGTGCGCGAACGTCTCGAACCGCCCCGTCCTCCCGTCCTGCCGGCTGACCCCGTCGCGCGTCCCGACCCACAGCGACCCGGCGGCGTCCTCGGTAAAGGCGCGGACGTAGTCGGCGGCGAGGCCGCGCGGCGTCCCGTCGGCGCGGACGTGCCCGAAGCGCTCGTGCGCGGGGTCGAACGCGGCGACGCCGCCGCTCACCGTCCCCACCCACACGAGCGCCGAGGCGTCCGGGCTTTCGGCGAGGGAGCGGACGTAGTCGTCGGGGAGGCTGTACGGATCTGCCGGGGCGTGGCGGAGCCGCTCGACGCGGCCGGTCTCGGGGTCGAGCCGGCCCAGGCCCGCACCCCACGTCCCCACCCACACGCTTCCCTGCCGGTCCACGAGCACGGCCGCGACGCCGTCGCTCGGGAGGCTGTGCGGGTCGGCCTCGGCGTGGCGGTAGCGCGTAAACCCCTGGCCGTCGAACCGGGCGAGGCCGCCGCCGAAGGTGCCGACCCAGAGCGCGCCGTCGGCGTCTCCGGCACTCGTGCCCTCGGCGAGGGCGAGCACGTCGTCGGCCGGGAGCGAGCGGGCGTCGGCCGGGTCGTGGCGGAACTGGGTGAACGTGCCGTCCGGCTCGCGCCGCGCCAGCCCCCCGCCGCGCGTGCCGACCCAGAGCCGGCCGCGCCGGTCCACGTGCAGCGCCCAGAGGTCGTCGCTCGGCAGGCTATGCGGATCGGCCGGGTCGTGGCGAAACCGGGTGAACGTGCCCGCCCGGCGGTCGAGGCGGTTCAGGCCGCCGCCGCGCGTCGCCACCCACAGCGCCCCTTCGCCGTCTTCGGTGATCGCGGTTACGCGGTCGTGCGAGAGGCTCCGCGTGTCGTCGGGGTCGTGGCGGAACGCGGTGAAGCGGCCCGTCTCGGGGTCGCGGCGGTTGAGGCCGCCGTCCGAGGTCCCGGCCCAGAGCACGCCGTCGGCGCTCTCGAAGAGGGCGATGACGTAGTTGTCCGAGATCGAGCGCGGGTCGCCCGGGTCGTGCTTGAAGGCGGTGAAGCCGTAGCCGTCGTAGCGGTTCAGCCCGTCCTCGGTGGCGAGCCAGAGGTAGCCGGCACGGTCGGTGAGCGCAGCCATCACCGTGCTCTGGCTGAGGCCATCTTCGAGCGAGAGCTGCTGGAACCGGACCGGCTGCGCGGCGGGCGCGGCTACGGCGGCGAGGAGGACGAGGACGGAGAGCAGGCGCATACCAGCAAGGAAACGGTCGCAGCGGTGCCGGGGCAATAGGACCGCCGCCCTATGTCGGCGCGGTGTCACGGCCGGCCCTCAGCCCAGCAGCGCCCGCAACGCCTCGACGTTAGCCGCGTCGTCGAAGAGCGCGCGCACCGGCACGGCGAAGCCCTCAACGGCTACGCTTTCTAGCTCGCCGGTCGCGGACTTCATCCGCAGCGCGTAGGTGCCCTCGGCCCCGACGCCAGACTCGTCCAGCACGTACTGCTCGACCGTCTCGGCGTCCGGGTCTATGAGCCAGTACTCCGTCACGCCGTGCGCGGCGTAATCCTCGAACTTGACACCGCGGTCCCGCTGCTCGCTGCTCGGGCTGAGGATCTCGACGGCGAGGTCGGGTGCCGGATAGCGGAGCGTGTCGGCGGCGAGCCCGGCCGCTGTCTCTCGCTCGAAAAAGGCCACGTCCGGCTCGTAGTCGTTCCGCGTCAGCGACACCATCGCCTTCTCGAAGACGACCACGCCGAGATCATTAGCTCGGACGTAGGCATTGAGCAGGTGGACGACGCGAGACGAAACAAGGTTATGCCGATGCAAGGCAGGGGACGCCATGATGATCTCTCCGTTGATGAACTCGCCCTTCTCGTGCGGCTGAATCTCGACGACGAAGCGCGCGCGGCGCGTGGCCTCGTCGTCGAGCACGCGGCGGAGGCGGTCGAGGTGGCGCGGCAGCGTCGGCGAGGCGAGGAGGGCCTGGGTCGGATCGGTCATGGCATCGGGCCGGTGGATCTGCCCGTGATACGGCACCGGGCGGGCGGCGGTTCGGCCGGAGACGGGTAGGGGCGACCGGCCGGCCGCCCCTACGGTGCAACGACGATAAGGTGCAACGACGAAGACGCGCAGCCCCTCAGCCGACCACGTCGGCGAGGGCACGGTCGAGCAGGGCGAGGCCTTGGTCGCGGTCGGCCGGCGAGACGGGGAGCGCCGGGCGGAAGCGGATCGTTCGCTCGCCGCAGCCGAGGATGATGAGGCCGTGCTCGAAGGCCCGCTTGCGGACGAGGTCGCGGACGGCCCCGGTCGTCAGGTCGAAGGCGCACATCAGGCCCTGGCCGCGCGGGTTCGTCACCGAGGCGTAGCGCTCGGCGAGGCCGCCGAGCCGCTCCTGGAGGTAGCGCCCGGAGGCGGCAGCGTTCTCGACGAGGGCGTCCTCCTCGATGACCTCCAGAATCCGGTCGAAGCGGACCATGTCGACGAGGTT
>JBBSMV010000254.1:0-4167 GCA_038232975.1 Rhodothermales bacterium | reverse complement strand
CTTCTCCTCTCCCTGTCACGCCCATGGGGTCCTTGGTCCAATCTACGCCCGCCGCCCGCGCGCTCAGCCACACCCTCCGCCAGGGCGACGGCCTCTTCCTCGAGCGCCGCCGCGCCGTGGCCGGCCTCTCGCTCGCCGCCATCGGCTCGATGGGCGTCATCGCGCTCTACCAGCTCGGCGTCATCCGCCACCTCCCCGACCCCCCACTCCCGCGCTTCGACGCCGACACGGTGGACGCGGCCCCGCAGGCGTACCGCTACCTCAGCGCGCCGGACGCCGTGATCGGCCTCGGCTCGTATGCCGTCACGCTCGCGCTGGCGGCGATGGGCGGGGCGGACCGGGCGCGGCGGCACCCGTGGCTCCCGCTCGCCCTCACGGCGAAGGCCGGCCTCGACGCGGCGAACGCGGCCAAGCTCTCGGTGGACCAGTGGACCGAGCACCGCGCCTTCTGCGGGTGGTGCCTCGCTGCCGCCGGAGCCACGTTCGCCGCCTTGCCGCTAACGCTCCCCGAGGCACGCGCCGCATGGGGCCGGCTCTGGAGCTAGCGCAAAGCGCGTGTGGGTGTGAGAGCCTGATCATGAATGGAGCGTTGAAGCGGTCCAATGGACTGCCATCTCATGTGACACGGCTGCTGCTCAACCGCTTGGCACCACGTTCATGAACACACTCTGAGAGGGCGTTGAGGATCTGACTCCTCCCTTGAGGGAGGTGGCCGCGCAGCCGACGGAGGGTGTCTTCGGAGCCTCGTGCGGGCACGGACACCCCCACCGGCTTCGCAGGAGCCCCCTCAAGGAGGCCGTCACCATGCAAGGGGCCAATCCTCGACGCCCGCTAAAAGGACCCCCTCCCAACCCCATCCTCCCGCACCTGAGTGCAAAGCACTCTAGGATCCGGGGCAGTGGGGTCCTGTTCAAGAGGCGTCGTCCTATCCCTGACTGCTATGCCCGCGCTCCTTGACCAGCTCCTCGGCACCGGCGTCGCCCAGCGCAAGCTCGTCGAGACCCTGACGCCGCGCCGGACGTTCGAGGACGTGATCCTGCCGGCGTCCACGCGCCGGGCACTCGACCAGGCCCTCGCCCAGATCGCCAAGCACGACCTGCTGTTCCGGCAGTGGGGCCTCGCCGAGCGGCACGCGAGCGGCCTCGGGCTGGCCTTCAACTTCGCCGGGCCGCCGGGGACGGGCAAGACGATCTGCGCCGAGGCCGTCGCCTTCGCGCTCGGGCGGGAGCTGCTCGTCGTGCGCTACGGCGAGCTGGAGTCGCAGTGGATGGGGCAGACCTCGAAGAACGTCTCGGCCCTCTTCGCCGCCGCGGCCGACCGGAACGCCGTGCTCTTCTTCGACGAGGCCGACGCCGTAGCGGGGCGGCGCTTCGCCGCAGTCAATCAAGGCTCGGAGCGCGAGGCGAACGCCGTCGTGAACGTGCTGCTGCGCGAGCTGGAGGCCTTCCACGGCGTCGTCATCTTCGCCACCAACCTGGCGACGAGCTTCGACCCGGCCTTCGAGCGGCGCATCCGCCAGCACATCCTCTTCGAGATGCCCGAGGCCGCCGCGCGCGAGCGCATCTGGCGCGTCCAGCTCCACCCGACGAAGACGCCGCTCACCGCCGACGTGGACTTCGCTGCCCTCGCCGCCCGCTTCGAGGTCAGCGGCGGCGACATCAAGAACGCCGTCCTGAAGGCCGCCCAGCGCGCCGCCGCCGAGCCGGGTCCCGACGCGGCGAAGGCGATCCAGCAGCGCCACTTCGTCGAGGCGATGGAGGACGTGCTCGCCGGCAAGCGCGTGATGACGCAGACGCTCTACGACGAGGCTCCCGAGGCCCCGCTCCTCGACGCTATCCGGGGGGCCGAGGAGCGGTGGGCCGGCGCGTTCCGGCTGGCGCTCGGCCTCGCTGCGCTGGCCTTCGGGTTGAGCCTCGTGACGCTGCTCGTCGTGCTGCTGCGCTAAGCCGGGCCGGAACGTCCGGGCGGCAAAGCTCAGGTAGTCTAGGCCGCGGGTCCGTCGGGCTGGAAGGCCGCGCGGAGCGCGTACTGCGTGCCCCGGATGTCGGCCTTCGCCACGTCGAGCAGGCCGAGGGCGAGGAGCTTCCGGGCGGCGTGGGGCGCGCAGGGCTGGAGCGGGACGCCGGGCTTGTAGAACTGATAGGCGTTCCCGTTCGGGTGCTGGACGAGGCAGTAGCCGTCATTGAGCTTGCCGAGGGCGAAGCTGGCCCACTGCGCCTTCGAGACGCTCGGGTGGGCGTGGGAGGGCGACGCGCCGGAGTCGGAGACGGCGGACGAGGAGGAGTCGAACGTGCTCATAACGAGAGACCGAGGGGGCCGGGCGAGGAGACAGAGGCGGCGCGCGAGCGCCGGATGAAAAGTGGCGCTCAAAGCACGCGAGGCGGCAGGAAGTTTCCGCTGGAGACCGTAAAATTTGCGCCCGGGCGAAAGCCGGGCAGAAGCCTGAGAATTGGCGAGTATCCGGCCGGGCTGCCTCGAAACCCTCGGGACGGCGGGAGTAGTTTCGGGACGGCGGGAGTAGTTTAAGGCCGCGCCGGGACCGCCTCCGAATCCGCCGGAGCGGGACCCGTGTATATTCCCCGTTCCCTCCGTCCGCCGACGCCAGACGCATGAGCACGAAGACGCAGAAAAAGAGCCGCACCAAAGGCCCCGCCCGCGACGAGAACGGGCAGTTCACCTCGACCAACGGCCACGCCGCCCTCGCCGCCTACGAAGGCGACCTCGCGGTCACGCCCGTCGGGCCGGGCGACTTCGAGCCGGCCGAGCTGCGGCAGGCGCTCCGCACGATGATGCTCTCGCGGCGGCTCGACGAGAAGATGCTCACGCTGCTCAAGCAGGGCAAGGGCTTCTTCCACATCGGGGCCTCCGGGCACGAGGCGGCGCAGGTCGGCCTCGGGATGCACCTCCGCGGCGGGCACGACTGGTTCTGCCTCTACTACCGCGACCTCACGCTGACGCTGACGCTCGGCATGACGGCGCGCCAGACGATGCTCTCGCACATGGCGAAGGCCGACGAGCCGAACTCCGGCGGCCGCCAGATGTCCGAGCACTTCGGCCACCGCGCGCTCAACATCATGACGACCTCCTCGTCGGTCGGGGCGCAGTACATGCCCGGCGTCGGGTTCGCCCTCGCCAGCCAGCGCCGGGGCGACGACGCGATCACCTACATCTCCTCCGGCGACGGGGCCACCAGCCAGGGCGCGTTCCACGAGGCCCTCAACTGGAGCGCGCGCGCCGGGGCACCGGCGCTCTTCCACATCCAGGACAACAAGTTCGCCATCTCGGTCCCGATCGCCGAGCAGACCGCTGGCGCGAACATCCACAACATCACCGCCGGCTATGCGGGCCTGGCGCGCGCCTCCTACGACGCGACCGACTTCTTCACCGCCTACGCCGTCGGCAAGGCCGCCGCCGCGCACCTCCGCGCCGGCAAGGGGCCGGTGGCGCTCGTCGCCGACGTGGTCCGGCTGCTGCCGCACTCGTCCTCCGACAGCCACGACAAGTACCGCCTCGCCGAGGACCTCGAGAAAGACCGCGCCCGCGACCCGATCACCAAGATGGCGAAGCGGCTCGTCGAGGCCGGCGTGATGAGCGAGGACGAGATCGAGGCGCTGCGCAAGGAGGTGGCCGAGGAGGTGGACGAGGCCGCCGTCTGGGCCGCCGAGCAGCCCGACCCCGACCCGGCGACGGCGCTCCAGTACGTTTATGACGAGACCCCGCCGGAGTTGGACTACGAGGCGAGTGAGCCGAGCGGCGAGCTGATCGTGATGGTTGACGCGATCAACCACGCGCTCGACGAGGAGATGGCGCGCGACGAGCGCGTGCTCGTCTACGGCGAGGACGTCGGTGGCGGCAAGGGCGGCGTCTTCACCGCCACGCGCGGGCTGACGGCCAAGTACGGGGCCGACCGCTGCTTCAACTCGCCGCTGGCCGAGCACTCCATCGTCGGCAGCGCCGTCGGCCTGGCGGCGGCGGGCTTCCGGCCGGTCGTCGAAATCCAGTTCGCCGACTACATCTGGCCGGCGATGCAGGCCATCCGCAACCAGCTCGCGCCGTTCCGCTACCGCTCCAACAACGACTGGGAGGCCCCGGTCGTGATTCGCGTGCCGTGCGGCGGCTACATCCACGGCGGCCTCTGCCACAGCCAGAACGTCGAGTCCATCTTCG
>JBBSMV010000253.1:0-4171 GCA_038232975.1 Rhodothermales bacterium | reverse complement strand
TGCTTCGTCGGCAGCTCGACCTCGGCGACGGGGCGGACGAGCTGCTCGGTCCGCATCCGGTAGGCGATGAGGTCTTTGATGGTGACGAGCTTCATGTCCAACTCGTCGGCGAGGCGGCGGAGGTCCGCGACGCGCGCCATCGTCCCGTCGTCGTTCATGATCTCGATGAGCACGCCGACGGGGGCGAAGCCGGCAAGCCGGGCGAGGTCCACGGCGGCCTCGGTGTGGCCGGCGCGGCGGAGCACGCCGCCGGTCTGCGCCCGGAGCGGGAAGATGTGGCCCGGCCGGGCGAACTCGGTCGCCTGCGCCCTGTCGTCGGCGAGGGCGCGGATGGTTTTGGCGCGGTCGG
The DNA here is from genome assembly GCA_038232975.1 of Rhodothermales bacterium. Classification (GTDB taxonomy): domain Bacteria; phylum Bacteroidota; class Rhodothermia; order Rhodothermales; family JANQRZ01; genus JANQRZ01. Next base: position 3,822 of record JBBSMV010000253.1, on the reverse strand, counting down.
CGGCCGAGATGCCGGTCGTGGTGCCGCGGTTGCAGTCCACGGAGACGGTGAACGGCGTGTCGAAGAGCGAGGTGTTGGCCTGCTCCATCATCGGCAGGTCGAGTGCGGCGGCGCGCTCGCGCGTCAGCGGCACGCACATCAGCCCGCGCCCGTGCTTCGTCATGAAGTTGACCAGCTCCGGCGTGACGGCCTCGGCCGCACCGACGAAGTCGCCCTCGTTCTCGCGGTCCTCGTCGTCGACGACGATCACGAGGCGGCCGGCCCGGAGGTCGGCGAGGGCGTCCTCGATCCGGTCGAACAGGGGGGCATCGGTCATGGCCGTTCCGCGTTGGTTGGGCGGCTTCAACGGGACCCGAGGGGGCGAGTTCAGGCGCAGAACGAGAAAAGAATGAGGAGAGAGGAGGAAGCGGGGACGAGCGGAAGCTGCCTCCGGCCCCGCCCGGCGGTGAACCACCGGGCTGACAAGCGTAAGGACGCTGAAGCGCCCTGGACTCCGTCGAAGGAGGCAGCCCCGGAGGAGACGGCGCGGGGGTCGAGGCCGAATCTTCCGCTCCTCCTTCGCCCTTCCTCTCTTGAAGCGCCGCAGGTGCTACTCCTTCGTGACCACCGAGGCGATGGCGTTCTTGTCGATGCGGAGCTTGACGTTGTCGTCCACCTGGGCTAGCACGCTGGCCTCGTCCACCTTCGTAACGGTTCCGTGGACGCCGCCGATGGTCACGATCCGGTCGCCCTTCTTGACGGCTCCGATCATGGACTTCCGGGTGTCCTCGCGCTTTTTCTGCGGGCGGATGATGAAGAAGTAGAAGACGATGAAGACGAGCAGGAAGGGCAGAAACAGCCCGGCCAGGCCGCCTCCGCCCTCGGGAGGCGGGCCGCTGAGGAGGAAAAGGGGGAGGGCGAGCGCGGGCATCGGGGAGGCAGTCGGACGGGGAGGGGTGATGAGAAAAAGAAGATACGCCCCCGCGCCCGGAGGCTGCGCCGGAGGAACCCCTTACGAAGCTACCGAGCAGCGGTACGGATCGCACCGCCCCCGCTCCGGCCGGGCTGCACTACCTGCCGGCTTCTGCAGGCGAAAGCCGGGGCGGCCCGTCTTTGCTCCGCGCCTGGGGCGTGCCGAGGGTTACGCTTCTGCGTATTGACCCAAATAGAGCCGGCCCCGCCTGACTTCTCGCTCCGGGCGGCCCGATAGTGGCCTGGACCTCCAGGTGCCGCCGCACCCTTGCCCTCCCTCCACCACGGCCATGCGTTTCTATCTCCCCCTCTTCCTCTTCGGGTCGGTGCTGCTGAGCGGATGCGCCGACGACCTGTTCGGCCCGACCGTGGAGGCCGCGGGCATCACTGACCCTGCCGACATGACGAAGCGCACGGCCGCGCCCTTCAAGCCGGAGGCGGCCCCCGAGGTCCCGGAGGCGTCCTACCTGCCGCTCCACCACGCGGAGGCCGACCCGACCTCTGGGGTTCGCTAGCGGCAGTCGCCCCGCGCGAGCCGACGAGCGCCTGCGGCCCTGTGCGGCGGGCGCTTTCTCTATGCGCGGTCTTTTCTACGCGCCGGCCTGCCGGTGCAGCCTGCCGTAGGCGATGAGCCGGGCGGCCCCCCGCCGGAGCGCGGGCTGCGCCATGAGCCACCGGACCGGCCGGGGCAGGCACGGCTCGTCGGCGTCGAGCATCGGGGCGAGCACGAAGCGGTGAGCCATCACCTGGGCGCGCTGCACGAGCCGGACGGCTCCCTCGCGGCGGCGCTGCACGTCGCGGAGCGCCCCCTCTCCAACGGGTCCGGCGCGGAGGGCATCGGCCAGCAGGTCAGCCGCGCACGCCGCGTCCTGGATGGCGAGGTTGATCCCGACCATCCCGACCGGACTCATCGCGTGGGCGGCGTCGCCGAGGCACAGGAAGCCGGGCCGGTGCCACCGCCGCAGCCGGTCGATCTGGACGCGGAGGAGTGCCGTCCGGCTCCAGTCGTCGAGCGCGTCCACCCGGTCGGCGAGGGCGGGGGCGGTCCGGGCGAGGCCGTCGCGGAAGGCGTCGAGGCCGCGCGCCCGGAGCGCGGGGAAGCTGCCCTTGCGGAGGATCGCGCCGACCTGCCAGTGCGTGCCGGCATCCATGAGCGCGAGCATCGCGCCGCGGCCGAAGCGGAAGTAGGCTCCGGCGTCGACGGCGTCGGCGGGCCGGCGCGGGAGCGTGAACCAGAGCACGTCAATCGGCACGCCGTAGGCCCTCGGCTCCAGGCCGGCCTGGGCGCGCAGCCCCCCGCTCCGCCCGTCGCACGCGACCGTGAGCGGGGCGCGCAGCGCGTGGCGCTCGCCGTCTTTCTCGAATACCACACCGCGCACGACACCGTCCTCCTCGATGAGGTGCTGCACGTCGGCCCCCGTGATGAGGCGGGCGTGGGGGTAGCACGCCACCTCCTCGAAGACGAGCGGCAGGAAGTCCGCCTGCTGCATCAGCAGGACGAACGGGAACGGCGTCGCCAGCCGGCTGAAGTCGGCGAAGCGCACCGGCCCGGCAGCATCTACGGCGGTGAAGTGGGTCGTCTTGGCGTGCGGCAGGGCCAGGACGCGCTCGGCCAGCCCGACCTCGGCTAGCAGCTCCAGCACCGCCGGGTTGAGCGTGTTGCCGCGGAAGCTCCGGTCCAGGTCGGCGTGCTTTTCGAGCACCGTGACGGGTACGCCGCGCCGCGCTAGCAGCAGGGCCAGCATCGCCCCGGCAGGGCCGCCTCCGACGATCACGCAGCGAGGGGGCATCGGCGGAGACAGGGAGACCGGAGAGAAGGGCGGAAGAAGGGAAGAGTGGAAGAGGTCCGAGATCGGACGCCGCATCAGTCGTTCCCGCTTCCGCTCGGTACCCCTTCCCCTCGTGCCCCCATCACCTCTTCCAGCCACGAGGCGACGGTCCGGGCCAGGGCGATGCGGGCGCTGGAGAAGACGTGGTCGGCATCGAGCCGCGCCGTGGTGAGGGCCGAGGCCCCAGCCTCCTCGAAGGCTTCGAGGAGGGGGCGGTGGTGCAGGAGCGGCAGGGCAAAATCGTCCCGCTCGGCGGCGACGAGCAGCACGGGCCGGTCCACGAGCGCCGGCACGCCGTCCACGAGGTTCCAGTCGGCCCGGTGCGCCAGCATCTCGGTGATGAGGCCCTCGGCGGTCGCGCCGTGGAGCGGCGGCACGAGCGGGCCGAGCGCCTCGAACGTCCGGGCGCGGACGTCCGGGACCTGCCGCATCAGCCGGGCGTGGAGGCCGAAGTTGAACGCCGCCAGCCCGGCCACGGCCGGAACCCGCGCGTCCGCCGCCGCTGCGATGAGTGCCGCGAAGCCGCCCATCGAGTGCCCCACCGGGACGATCCGCTCGGGGTCAATGCGGAGGTCGGCGGCTACCTCGGGGCGGCGGAGAAACGCCAGCGCGGCCGGCACGTCCGCCACGGCCTTCGCCACCGAGAACGTGCCGGCGCTGCCCCACGCACCCCGGTAGTGGAAGGTGGCGACGTTGAACCCGCAGCGCCGCAGCGCCTGCGCCAGGTCGAAGTTGCGCTCGTTGCCGGGGCAGCCGTGGAGGAGGAGCACCGTCGCGTTCGGCCCCCGCCCGTCGGCGAGGTAGATGCACCCGAGCAGCCGGTCGCCCTCGCTCTCGAACGTGAACGCCCGGAGGTCCGGCGGGTAGGCCGGGTCCACGGCCACCGGGTCGTGCAGGACGGGGTCCATTGGTTGAGTGACTGGGGGATTCACCGAGTGGTGGATTGGGTGATTGGGGAGCCAAACCGGCGAATCGGCGAATCACCAAATGGGCCTCAGCGCTGCGACAAGAGACTATTGACGGTCCGAACGTGCCTCGCCGT
>JBBSMV010000252.1:0-4186 GCA_038232975.1 Rhodothermales bacterium | reverse complement strand
CGGGGGCCCCCGGCCCCCGGCGGGCGCGGCCCGGGGCCCCCCCCCCCCGGCCGCGCCCCCCGCCCCCCCGGGGGGGCCGGGGGCCCGCCCGGCCCGCGCCCCCACCGCTGCGGGCGGCCGTCGGGCTCCTCGCCGTCGCCGAGGACGAGGACCGCCGTGCCCTGTTTCGTCACGTGCTGGTTCGCGTCGCGCGTCCAGCCGTCGGCCCAGTCGTAGATCCACTGCGCATCGGCGGCGATGAGGCGGACGCAGCCGTGGGAGGCGGGCGCGCCCGTCGGCATGGTGTACTGGTGGACGTGGAAGCCGCGCTCGTTGTGGAAGTTGAACACCCCGCGCATCAGCCACTCCTCGCCCTCGGGGCTCTCGGACGAGACGCGCTCGGGCTCCTGCCAGTTGAAGTTGTACCGCCCGCCCGGCGTCCGCGACCCCGCCGCCCCCGTGTTCACCACGCCCCACCGCTCCAGCCGACCGTATTCGTAGGCCGCCCACGCCTGCACTTTCTTGTCGATGATGAACAGCTTGTCGAGGTCGGCCGCGCCGTCGTAATAACGTGGGAACGGCGCGTAGGCGCGGATGTCGAGGTCGAGACGGCTCGGGACGATGAGCGTATCGCCGACGCCGAGGTCGCGCACGCGGACGTAGTTGATGAACTCGAGGAGCGGGACGAACCCCTGCCCGCGTCGCACGTCGCCGTCGCCGATCTCCTTGTAGAACCGGTGCCGCGCCCAGACCGAGTTCCCCTCGGGGTCGTCGAGGACGACGTAGTGATAGGCCACGTCCGGGAGCGCGTCGAGGTCGCCCCGTGTGGCGTAGAGGAGCGCTTCGAGGTCGCTCTGGTCGTAGTAGCGCGAGTAGCCCTGCGCGGCGGCGGATGCGGCGGTGCCGAGCAACACGATGGCGTAGAGGAGCAGGCGAATCATGGCGGAAACAAAGGCGTGAGGCGGTAATACGGCGCAGCAGGGGTTCGGCTCCATACCACATTACTCTTCATCACTCCTCGTCGCGCCACCGCAGCCGCACGAGGAGCGGGCGGTGATCCGAGAACCGCACGTCCGGCACTTCGGCGCTAACGATCTCCCACTGCGGCCCCGCCACGAGGTAGTCGATGCGCACGAGCGGGAGCGCGGCGTGGTAGGTCGCGCCCCAGCCCGTTCCGGCGCGCCGAAAGGCATCGGTCCGGCCGCGCGTGATCTGGTGATAGCCCCAGTTGTCCGGCGTCGCGTTGAAGTCGCCGGAGATCAGCACGGGCAGCGTCTCTGCCTCGATCCGCTCGGCGATCTGCTCGATCTCGCGGGCGCGCTGCTCGTACACCGTGCGGTAGTGGCGCAGAAACGGGACCCACGTCGCGGGGCGGAGCGGGTGGACATCGCCGTCCCACGGCTTCTCTTTTCCGAACGAACGGAGGTGGATGTTGTAATGCACGGTCGCTCGGCCCTGCCAGCGGAAAAGCGTGCGAACGATGCGGGAGCCCCCGGTGTCTTCGGGTCCGTCGTTGAGCACGGTCTGGGACTGATCTTCCACGACGAGGTCGCCTGGCGTACCGGTACGAACGAGGATTGGCAGGCTCGTCGTCCAGTCCGGCGGGATCTCGAGCTTGTAGCCGAGCGAATCTACAGCGGGACTGACGTAGGACGCGATGACGGGGCGGTAGGGCGGGTCGTCACGGTGCCACGAGCCCGCCTCCTGCATCCCCACGAACGTCGGCCGCTCGGCCTCCAACAGGGCGGTCACGTCGGCCGTGAGGCGCTCCGCGCTCGGACCGTGGCGTGGGACGTTCATCGTCAGAACGACGAGATCGCCGGGCTCCGGCGGTGGATCGGGACGGAGCTGGGCGAACGGGATGAGCCGGAGCCCCAGCACCGCGAGCGCGACGAGATGCACGGCGAAGAGCACCCACCGTTTGGCGAGCAGGGGCACCAGCGTGAGCACGAGGACCAGGACGGCCAGCAACGGCAGGCCTATCGCCAGGAGCTGCGTCCACCAGAACGCGCGCGGGCTGAGGTAGGCCGCCGTATACCCCGCCATCGTCGCGAGCAGCACGAGGCCGTCGGCGAGGAGGAACAGGAACCAGAGAACGCGGCGCACAGCAGCAGGAGGGCGAGTCCGAAAAGAGCAGAACTTAGCACCGAACGGCGGGCCGTGGCGCTCAGCGCTGGCTGGCCTCGTAGAGGATGCGCTTCTCCTCCTCGGTGAGGGCGTCGTAGCCGCGCTCGCTGATCTTGTCGAGGATACGGTCCACGTCGTCCTGACCGGCCGTCCCCGCCGACGCGGCGCGGATCTCCCGCTGCTCGCGACGGCTCGGTGCGCTCGGCGCGCTCGGGCGCGAGGCCTTGGTCATCCGCCGCCGCTCCTCCGGCTCCTCGTCCTTATTCCGTCCGCCCAGCCACGCATCCATCCGCGCAAGGAATCCGCCCTTCTCCTCCTTCGAGGTCCGGCGCGGCGCGCTGTACCCCGCATCCGTCCTGTTCGGGAAGAAGCCCTGCGCCCACGCCGCGAGATCAGTGCCGCGCTGCTGCGCCCGTGCGAAGAGCACGCCCATCCCCGCCGCGCCGAGGTACGTCAGCACGTTCGCCGGGTGGCCGAGCGAGAACAGGACGGAGAGTGTGAGGAAGCCGACAGCCAGCCATTTCAGCGGCACCACGCCGATGAGGAGCATGCCGATCCCCCGGTTCGGGTAGAGCGCCGCCACGCAGCACAGCACGCCGAAGACCGGAGCCATCGCCCCGACGACGGGGAACAGCCGCTCGGCCGGCAAGAGCGCGCCGAAGAGCACCGCAGCGAGCCCGCCCGCGAGCGCCGCGAGGATGTAGAGTCCGAACAGGCGGTGGCTCCCGTAAGTCTCCTCGTAGTCGCGCCCCATCCAGTAGAGCCACAGCATGTTGAACGCGAACCCGATGAGTCCCCAGAACCCCCCTTCGAGGTGCAGGACGCTGTAGGTGAGGAGCTGCCACGGCCGGAACAGCGGGACCGGCAGGACCGGCGTCAGCGCAAAATACTCGACCACGAACGTCGCCGCCGGGCGCGACAGCGCGATGAAGATCCACGCGACGAAGAGGACCGTGTTCACGGTCATCAGGAAGCGCAGCGCGGGCGGCAGCAGGCGGTACCACCGCCGGAACCGGTCGAGGGGAGACTCTGGATTCATAGAGCGAGAGAGCGCCGGGTGGCGCAGGACGGGAAGCTAGTACACCGGCCGCTCGCGCCGGGGTCCGAAGGGCAGCTTGCCCCGCCAGAACTGGATCATCAGGAAGCCGGTGACCATCCCGCCGAGGTGGGCGAAGTTGGCGACGCCCGCCTGCGTGCCTGTCACCCCGGCGTAGAGGTCCAAGGCCGCGAGGCCGACGACGAGCCACTTCGCCTTGATCGGAAACAGAAAGTACAGGTAGATCGGCTCCTCGGGATACATCATCCCGAACGCGAGGAGCACGCCGAGCACGCCGCCGGAGGCCCCGAGCGTCGGGTAGAGCCCGCCCGTGAGGTGGACGATGGCGAGTTGGGCGAGGCTCGCGCCGATCACGCACGCGAAATAGTACGTCAGGAAACGCCGGCTGCCCCATGTGTTCTCGATGCGCATCCCGAACATCCACAGGATGAACATATTCATGAAGATGTGCCCGATCCCACCGTGCAGGAACGCCATCGTGACGAGCTGCCACGGCCAGAAGTGCGGCCATGCCATGTCGCCGTACTGGGTGCGCACCACGTCCGGGCTGTCGATCGGCCACAGGGCGAACCACCGTTCGATCGGCCCGAAGATCGGGGTGCCTGCCGTGCCGGAGAGCACAAACTGCGCGAAGAACACGAGCGCGTTGATGATGAGCAGGTTCTTGATCACCGGCGGCATCATCGACCAGGTCGGCGGACGGTAAGCGGTCTCGGGCATGGAGTGGTGGTAAACGCGGTACGGCGCGGCGCGCGTGAATTCCGGGGCTAATTTACCCCAGGACGGGGGCTCGGTCGAACGAGCCCCTCCCTCTAAGGTTGCACCCATTGAGGAAGGGGAGAGAGGGGGAAAGGGAGAACGGGGGGAGGGTAAAAGGGCGCTGCAGGGAGTGTCAGGAATGTTGTGTACGGGCCAGGAAGGGCTCGAAGCGGCCGGGCTCGGCCACGACGAGTTGGTTCACCAGCAGCGGCCAGTGGCTCAGCGGCCGCGTCCACTTCTCGGCCAGTCGCTCGGCCATCACGT
>JBBSMV010000251.1:0-4188 GCA_038232975.1 Rhodothermales bacterium | reverse complement strand
CTCAACCTCAAGCAGCTCGCCGACCTCGAAGGCCCGGAGCGGGCCTTCCTCACGCTCTACCTCTCCGGCCCCGAGAGCGTCGGTGCCCTCAGCGCTACCTTCCGCTCGGTCCGCTCGCTCCTCAACGACAACGAGGCCGAGTTGGAGCACTTCGAGCAGAACGTGAAGCTCATCGAGCCGCTCCTCGATGGGCTGAGCTTCGAGACGCCGTCGGTCGCGGTGTTCGTCTGCTGGGCGCTTGACGTAGCCGAGACGCTGCCGCTCACGGTCGAGGTGCCGGACAAGGTGTGGATGGGCGACTCGCCCTACCTCCGCCCGCTTGCCGAGTTGAAGGACGAGTACGAGGACTTTGCGGTCGTGGTCGTGGACAACAAGGCCGCGCAGATTTACTCGGTCCACGCCGCCCAGGTCGAGGACGAGAGCCGGGTGCGGGGCGACGTGAAGAACTCGGTCAAGAAAGGCGGGTGGTCGCAGAAGCGCTACGCCCGCCGCTGCGACAAAGAGCTGGAGCAGTACGCCACCGAGGTCGCCGAGACCGTGCAGGCGCTCTACGACGAGGAGGGGTTCGCGCGGCTCGTGCTCCTCGGCTCCGACGAGGCGATGCAGGCCGTCGAGGGCCGCCTCGCGCAGCCGCTCAGGGACCGGCTCGTCGGCGGGAAGTCGGTGGACGTGGACGACGACGGCGCGGTGATGCGGGAGGCGTTCGCGCTCTACTTCGAGGGCGAGCGCGCCCGCGAGAAGGCGCTCTGGGAGCGGATCAAGGAGGGCTACCTCACCGGTGGCCTCGCCGCCGTCGGCCCGCACCGGACACTCAAAGCCGCCCAGGAGGCCCGCGTCGAGGTCGCGCTCGTGGACCGCGAGGTCGAGCTGGAGGGCCGGAAGTGCCGGGCCTGCGAGCACGCCGTCTTCGGGACGCCCGCCACCTGCCAGCGCTGCGGCAGCGCCGACGTGTTCGAGATCGCCTTCGTCAACGAGCTGGTCGAGACGCTGGCCCGCACCGGGGCCGAAGCGGACTTCGTGGACCCGTTCGAGGCGCTCACCGACCTCGGCGGGATGGCGGCGTTCCTGCGCTACTGAGCGGCGGGAGACAGCTCGGAAGAGAGGAGGGGAAGAGCGGACGTGAGGAAGAGCGGAAGAATGGCCTGGCGGCGAACCCCGAGATCGTCCGCTCTTTCCGTCTTCCATCCTTCCGCTCCTAGAAACCTCCCTCGCCTTCTCGCCCGCTATTGCACGGAACACCACGCGCCGTGGGTATACTCCGGGCGTCCCGTGGCCGATCCTCCACCCACCACCCGTCCGCCGACGTGACCCCCGCCTCGCCCGACCCCCGGCCCAGCAAGCGCGACATCCTGCAGGCTGTCTACGAGGACAACCTGCACGCGGCCTCGCGCGCGCCACGGCCCCGCGGCCCCCGGCGCACGGCGCGGCGGCCTGCTGAGGCTCCGCCGGAGGCGCGCGCCCGGTTCGTCCCTGCCGTCCTGCTCGGGCTGGTCGGGGTGCTCCTCGTCGGGCTGATGGCGCAGGGGCTGCGCTCCGCGCCGCCGCGCGCGGCCCCGAGCCCCGCCCGGTGGCTCGGCGGGCCGCCGCTCGTGACGCCCGCACTCCGCGCGACGGCTACGCCCTTCGACGCGCTGGACCCCGAGCGCCTCTCCATCGCTGAGGTCTTCAACCTCCAGGTCCACACGATCGTGCTCGACCCCGGCCATGGGGGGCGCGACCCCGGCGCGCTCGGCCCGGCAGGGATGCGGGAGAAAGACGTGACCCTCGACGTGGCGCGGCGGCTCCGCGACCGCCTCGTCCGGCGGCACGGCGCGCGCGTCCTGCTCACGCGCGAGACCGACACCGCCGTGCCCCTCGGCGCGCGCGTGGCCTTCGCCAACGAGCACGGGGCCGACCTCTTCGTCTCGCTCCACGTCAACTCGATCCCCGACGCCTCCGTGGCCCCGCTCGAGACCTACTACTTCGGCCTCCAGGCCGCCGACGAGACGCTCCGCCTCGCCCACGGCGAGAACGCCGCGGCCGACTACTCCGTCGCCGAGTTCAACGCGATGCTCCAGCAGGCCGGGAATACCATTAAATTCCAGGAGTCGAAAGACCTCGCCGGTGCCGTCCAGCGGAGCCTCGTCGAGCAGGTCCGCCGGACGAACGCCGGGGCGAGCGACTGGGGCGTCAAGGCCGGCCCGTTCGTCGTGCTCCTCGGCGTCGAGGCCCCGGCGATCCTGGCCGAGATGGCGGCGATCAGCAACCCCGACGAGGAGGCCCGGCTCGGCACCGACGCCCACCGCGAAGCCCTCGCCCGCTCCCTCGAAGAGGGGATTGCGGCGTACCTTCAAGACCGGCCATTCACGAACGCACTCCTGACCCCCCCCCCCGATGGCGAAGAAAGCGACTAAGTCCACCTCCCGTTCCGCCGCCGAGCCGCTCCACATCGGCATAGACCTCGGCACGTCCCGCAGCGCGATCGCCGCCTCGAACGGCAAGCAGACCTGGGTCGAGAGCTACGTCGCCTGGCCGAAGGACTTCGTCTCGCGCAAGATGCTCGGCGAGGACATCCTCTTCGGCGAGCAGGCCCTCGCCAACCGGCTCTCGGTGACGCTCGTGCGCCCGCTCGAGAACGGCGTCATCCGCGACGGCACCGAGCGCGACGAGGAGGCCGTGCGCGAGCTGATCCACCACCTGATCGAGCAGGTCGAGCCGGCCGAGGGCCAGCGCATCCAGGCCGCCGTCGGGGTCCCGGCCGAGGCGCTCAAGGTCAACAAGCTCGCCATCCGCGACGCGGTGCAGGAGTACGCCGACGCCCTCATGGTCGTCTCCGAGCCGTTCGCCGTCGCCTACGGTCTCGACGCGCTCACGAATGCGATGGTGATTGACATCGGCGCGGGCACCGTGGACTTCTGCGTGATGCACGGCACGATGCCGGCCGAGGAGGACCAGCGCACGCTCACGATGGCCGGCGACTTCGTGGACCGCCAGCTCCAGGGCCTCCTCAAGGAGCGCCACCCCGAGGCGCGCTTCTCCGAGACCGCCGTCCGCCACTTCAAGGAGCAGCACGGCTACGTCGGCTCGGCCAACGGCGCGCTCCCGATGAAGGCCGCCGTGGCGGGCAAGCTCACCGACGTAGACGTGTCGAAGGAGCTCAAGGAGGCGTGCGAGGCCATCATCCCGGCCATCACCGAGACGGCCATCGAGCTGATCGCCCGCTACGAGCCGGACTTCCAGGAGGTCGTCAAGAAGAACATCTTCCTCGCCGGGGGCGGCAGCCAGATCAAGGGCATCGCCGAGGCGCTCGAAGACGCCCTCTCCGAGTACGGCCCCTGCCGCGTGCGCACCGTGGACGACCCGCTCTTCGCCGGGGCCGAGGGTGCCCTCGCGCTTGCCCAGGACATGCCCGACGAGTTCTGGGAGGACATGTAGCGTGTGGGAGTGTGGGCGGAAGCTGGGAAAGGTACCGAGGCCGTCGTGCTCCTGACCATGATCTCGACGCCGTCGTCCGCGATCAGGTCGCTCGGGATTCGTCTGCCAGCGTCAGTGCTCGACGACGGCGAGGCCGAGCTCGGCGGCGTAGGCCCGTCCGCGCCGCTCGTCGAGCAGCAGCGTGCTGCCCGGAAGCTCCAGCGCCAGAACGATAGCCTCGGCTTCCCCCGCATCGAGGTGCACCCGCAGCGTTCGGAGCGCTTCGCGGTCCTCGGTGGGCCGGACCGCCAGCCACGCAGGCTGCTGCCCAAACTCCTCCACGACCGACGGAGGAGCCACCACATCGGGGTACACGGCGGGGAGCAAGTCTAGGCGGCCGATCCGGTCCAGGCTGAGGAGCGCTGTGCTATCGGTGATGACGAGCATCAGGTGGGTCCCCGCTCCTCCGCCGGTGGCGGCGAGGCCGAGGGGTTGGCGAGCGCCTCCAGCTCCCGGTCTAGCTCCTCGGGGGAGTAGTTGAAGACGGGGATGCCGCGACGGCCCAGCAGCTCCATGTACGTCCGCCGGGTGTACCCGGCCATCTCGGCGGCTTTGCCGAGCGAGACCTTACCCTCCTCGAAGAGCTTCATCGTCAGCAGCAGGCGGGCGTCGTCGGGGTCTACGTCGAAGGGGAGGTCTACGGTGAGCGTATTCATGGTGGGGTTCGGTCGTCGTGCCGTCGTCGGGTAGTCCGAGAACGCCTGGGATAGGCTGAGGTGCCGCAGGTGTAGCCGT
>JBBSMV010000250.1:0-4194 GCA_038232975.1 Rhodothermales bacterium | reverse complement strand
CCACGCGGGCGCGCACAAAGCCCTTGCGGCGCATTTCGTCGAACAGGTCGCGGAACTCGCCCTTGCGGCCTCGAACGAGCGGGGCGAGCACGCTGATGCGGGTCCCTTCGGGCCAGCCGAGCACCTGCTCCACGATCTGCGTGGCGGACTGGCGCCGCACCGGCTCGCGGCACTCAGGGCAGTGCGGCGTACCGGCGCGCGCCCACAGCAGCCGCAGGTAGTCGTACACTTCGGTGACGGTGCCCACGGTGGAGCGTGGGTTGCGGCCGGCGGTTTTTTGTTCGATGGAGATGGCCGGCGACAGGCCCTCGATGGCATCCACATCGGGCTTTTCCATCAGCCCGAGGAACTGCCGGGCGTAGGCGCTCAGGCTCTCCATGTAGCGGCGCTGCCCCTCGGCGTAGATCGTGTCGAAGGCGAGCGAGCTCTTGCCGCTCCCCGAGAGCCCTGTAATCACCACGAGCTCGCCGCGCGGGATGTCGAGGTCGATGTTCTGGAGGTTGTGCTCGCGGGCACCGCGAATGATGATCTGGTCGTCCATGAGGGCCGAGGCGGGGGCGGAAATCCTATCCGAGGTCTAACCGGAGGCGGGCCGCCCCGTTCCGTCGCGGGGCGGCCCATCGGATGAAGTCCAGGTACGTTTCGGCCTCCGCGCTGACGACGGCCTGTCAGCGCACGAGCGTGAACTGTCGCGTGATGACGCCCCCGGTGCTCGCGGCGCGGGCCACGTAGAGCCCGGCCGGGAGGTAGACACCGTCGAAGGCCAGCGTGTGCGTGCCCGCACCGAGCGGCCCGTCGTGGAGGAGGGCTACGCGGCGGCCGAGGCAGCGCAGGCACGGAGAAGCAGGGGTAGCAACGAGGAGGTCATGGCGTTCGGGATGAGATAGCAAAGAGTAGGACTGTATCCTTCCCCATCGACGTTTTCTCCAGAAGCGGCTCACGGCTGCTCCAAATCCACCGCGGACGCTGTTGTGTGCCAGCGCCCAAAGGCTTAACCTTATCATGCCTTGGACATCCTCCTCCGCGACGCCGACGGCATGGCCGATCCAAACGACATCACGAGACTGCTGGAGCGCGCGCACGAGGGCGATCCCGACGCCCTAGACTGCCTCGTCCCCATCGTCTACGAGGAGCTGCGCGCGCTCGCCCACCGCCAGCGCATGCGCCGCCGACCGAGCGAGACGCTGAACACGACGGCCCTCGTCCACGAGGCCTACGAGAAGCTGGCGCGCTCGGGGAGCGCGTTCGCCGACCGGCACCACTTCTTCCGCGTGGCGGCGCGCATCATGCGGAACGTGCTCGTGGATCACGCGCGCGCCCGGCAGCGGCAGAAGCGCGGCGGCGGCGTACCCGACCTCCCCCTCGACGAGATGCGCCTGGCCGCCGCCGAGGAGCCGAGCCAGCTCCTCGCGCTCGACGAAGCTCTCACCCGGCTGGCAACCCTGGACGAGCGCCAGTCCGAGGTCGTCGAGCTCCGCTACTTCGTGGGCCTGACGATCCCCGAGGCGGCCGAGGTGCTCGGCCTCTCCCCGGCTACCGTCAAGCGCGACTGGGCGGTGGCGCGGGCGTGGCTCCACCATACGCTCTCTGAAGCCGCATGACGCCCGCCGACCGCTACGCCCGCGTCACGGCACTCTTCCACGACGCGCTCGAACAGCCGCCCGGATCTCGCGCCGCCTGGCTCGCGGATGCCTGCGACGACCCGGACGTGCGGCACGAGGTCGCGGCCCTGCTCGCGCAGCACACGGACGCCGGGCCGGGCCTGCTCGACCGTCCCGCTCTTGCCTACCCCGACGACACGGTGGGCGACGAGGCGGACCCGCTCCTCGGCGAATGCATCGGCGCGTGGCGGGTGACGGGCCTGCTCGGGCGCGGCGGCATGGGTGCCGTCTACCGCGCCGAGCGCGTCGACGACTCCTTCGCGCAGCACGCCGCGCTCAAGCTCGTCCACCCCGCGTTCCTCGCCGACTTCCGGCCGCGCTTCCTCCGCGAGCGGGCGCTCCTGGCCGGGCTCCATCACCCCGGCATCGCCCACCTCCTCGACGGCGGCGTGGCCGAGGGCGGCGCGCCCTACCTGGCGATGGAGCTCGTCGACGGCGCACCGATCACGGCGTATGCCACAGCGCACGGGCTCAGCGTTCGCGAGCGCCTCGCGCTCTTCATCCAGGCCTGCGAGGCCGTCGCCTACGCCCACCGCAACCTCGTCGTCCACCGCGACCTCAAGCCGGACCACATCCTCGTCGAGCAAGGAAGCGACGGGGCGGACGCACCCCGGGTTAAGCTGCTCGACTTCGGCATCGCCAAGCTCCTCGCCGCTGACGGGGACAGCGCGCTGACGCAGATGGGCGGGGGGCCGATGACGCCGTCGTACGCCGCTCCGGAGCAGCTCCTCGGCCGCCCGGCCACGACGGCGGCGGATGTCTACGCGCTCGGCGTCGTGCTCTACGAGCTACTCGCCGGACGGCGGCCTTACGAGCTCGGGACGCTCACCGCCGCGCAGGCCGAACATGTGGTCTGCGAGGAGACACCGCCGCCGCCCAGCGCCGTAGCCTCAGCGCACGCCCGCGCGCTCCGGGGCGATCTCGACACGATCGTGCTCAAGGCGCTGGCGAAGGAGCCCGAGCGGCGCTACGCCTCCGCCGAAGCCCTCGCCGCCGACCTCCGCCGTCACCTCGACGGGCTCCCCGTGGAGGCGCGGCCTGCCACGCTCCGCTACCGCGCCGGCCGGTTCGCACGCCGCCACTACGGCTCGCTCGCCGTCGCCGCCGCCGGTGTGCTGCTCGTGGCCGCGCTCACGGCGTTCTACACCGTTCGCCTGATCGCCGAGCGCGACCGGGCCGAGAGCGCCTCGGTCGAGGCTCGGGACGAGACCGACCGGGCCGAGGCCGTGGCGGGCTTCCTCGAGCAGATCCTCCGCGCCCCCAACGCCCGCTGGTACGTCGAGGGCGAGGCCAGGGGGCCGGAGACGCCGATCCGCGCCGTGCTCGACGAGGCCGCCGCCCGCGTCGACCGCGACTTCGCCGACCAGCCCGACCTGCTCGCCGACCTGCACCACGTCCTCGGCGATACCTACTCCGCCCTCGGGCTTGTCCCCGAGGGCTGGCGGCACCACCTCCGCTCCCTCGTCCTTCGCGAGAGCCTCTACACGCCCCCGCACCCCGCGATCGCCGAGGCCCTTTACTATGTCGCCAGCGCCATCGGCCCCAGCAACGTCGGCGAGCACACCCGCCTGCTCGAGCGGGCCGTGGCGATGCAGCGGGCGCGCAACGAGGGCAACAACTTCCCGTTCATGGTGCTCGACCTCGCCTCCAACTACAGCGAGGCGGGCCGCTACGCGGAGGCGGAGGCGTTGAGCAGGGAGGGCATCGCTTTCGTCCAGACGCGGTTCGTGCCCGGCGATGACGGGTTCCGCTACCGGGACCGCATCCTGATCTTGCTGCTGCAGAAGCGGGCGGACGCGCTGAGTGGGTTGGGCGAGTTCGGAGTCGCCGCCCACCAGCTCACCTCTGCCGATTCCGTGCTCATGCGCCTGCCCCGCCTCACGACATACTACGAGGTCTGGCAGAACCAGATGTGCTCGCTCGGGAGGCTCCTGCTCCACCAGAGACGCTACGCCGAGGCCGAGCCTCCCCTGCTAGCGTGCCACGGCGAGCTCCCGCCCCGTGCTCCCGCTGCGCCGTTCCCCAGGCCCGAGGTCGCGTCATCCACCCCATCGTCGGTATTCAGCACCCCGGCGAGTGTCGCGCTGGCCGAGTTGTACGAGACCGAAGACCGCCCCGATGAGGCCGCGAGGTACCGCGCCGAGGTCGAGCGCTTCCGCGCCGAGGCCGCGCGCTCCT
Organism: Rhodothermales bacterium; assembly: GCA_038232975.1. Taxonomy (GTDB): domain Bacteria; phylum Bacteroidota; class Rhodothermia; order Rhodothermales; family JANQRZ01; genus JANQRZ01. The sequence continues at coordinate 355 of JBBSMV010000250.1, read as the reverse complement.
ACGCCCGGCTCGACTCGATCCGCGCTGCGTTCCAGGAACCGGACTCGTCTGACTGATCGCCTACCCGCACGACCGGGCTGACATCGCGAGTCGGCTCGGCGAGGTGCTCGGCCGGCTCGGACAGCGCGCCGAGGCCGAGTCGCTCCTCGTGTCGGGCGCTGCCGTTCTCCACAGCACGCCCGGCGACGAGCGGGAGCCCGAGGCCGCGGGCCGGCTCGCTGCCTTCCGCGGGGCTCAGGCAACGAAGCCGGGCGCGTCCGACTGATTTCAACCCGCACGCACCGTTCGAGTGACGGGTTGGCGGAACTCTGCTCGCCTGAGTTCTATCAATAGCTCTCCCTTCTGCTGCCCCCCT
>JBBSMV010000249.1:0-4217 GCA_038232975.1 Rhodothermales bacterium | reverse complement strand
GTCGTTGCGCAGGGCGCGGACCGCCTCGGGCGAGAGCCGCCTCAGGCGGGGGTCCTCCTCGAAGTAGACGAAGAAGTCGCGCCACGAGTCCTGCCCGGCGAAGCGGCGGTAGCGGACGAAGGTGCCGCGCGTCCCGGCGTCGGTGACGAAGGTGGTGTCGAGCGCCCGGACGTAGTCGTGCTGGATGCCGACGGCGAACCCGTGCCGCGCCAGCAGGTCGGCCTCGACCTCGGTCTGCCGGGCCTTGTCGAACATGTCCTCGGTCGTGCGTCGCCGGGCGAGGGCACCGAAGGCGGCGCGGAGGTCGTCGCCCTCGGCGTAGATCTGGGCGGCGAGGGCCGAGTCGGTCGGGGCGGTGGCGTAGACGACGAGCTGGTCCTGCATCCAGAGGTCGGGCCGCTCGATGATGCCGCGCCCGCCGCGCTCAAGCGCCGCGACGCCGGCCGAGTCGAGCCGGGCGCGGAGGAAGCGCGCCGTCTCCGAGGCCTCGGTGAACGGGGCGGCGAAGACGACGCTGTGCTGCCGGCGCAGCCCGTCGAGCGAGGACTCGCTCAGCGGCTGGAGGCGGAGCGTGAAGGCAGGGGTCGGCTGCGGGTAGGTCAGCATCTCGCGCCCCAGCGTCGCGCGCAGGGCCTCGCCGACCGGCCCGCGCCACGTCGCCGAGTCGGCCACCACCACGATCTCGCCGCCCTTGCCGACGGCAGGCGGCTTGTATTCGGTGACGGTGCTGCACCCCGCCACGAGCGCGAGGGCGAGGACGGCCAGAGCGTGGAGCGGTCGGGTCATGCCGGAGCGAGGCTGAACGGGACGGCAGGTTTGTCTCCAGCGAAACACGGCGCTAGAGGGATTGTTGTCGCCGGGGCGTCGGGCGCGGGCCGAATACGCGGAGATTCCACCGAGGTCGGTTGCATGGTCACGCCGCCTCCACCGCCGCGCGGTAGGCCTCGAAGAAGTCGTAGAGCGCGTCGAAGTCCTTGACGCCGGGCGCGCGCTCGACCGACGAGGAGAGGTCCACGGCGTAGGGCCGCATTGTGGTAAGGGCCTCCTGCACGTTCCCCGCGTCGAGACTGCCGGCGAGGAAGAGGGGGAACTCGGCGGCGAGCTCGCGCGCGAGCCGCCAGCTGAGGCTCTCGCCGGTCCCGCCCCACAGGCTCGTCCGGTGGGTGTCGAGCCGGAAGAAGTCGGCGGCCCCCCGGTAGGGCAGCATCAGCGCCCGGAGCTGCTCGGCCGAGGCGTCGTGCTGGACGCGGAACGTCTTGATCGTCGGCACCGCGACGGCGGCGGCGACCTCCGGCGGCTCGTGCCCGTCGAGCTGCGCGAGGCCGAAGCCGACCTCGGCGCAGCGCCGGTTGACCACCTCGGCACCCTCGCCCTCGAACACCCCGACGGCCTCGATGCCGCCGAGCCACGCGATGATCTCCTTTGCCTGGCCCGGCTCGATGTAGCGTGGGCTGTTCTCGACCTGGACGAAGCCGAGGTAGTCGGCCCCGGCCCCGGCGCAGTAGCGGGCGTCGGCAAGCTGCGCGATGCCACAGATTTTAACCTTTGTTCGGGTCATGCGGGAAGCGGCGAGGCGGACAGAGCAGCAGCGCAGCGGAGCCAGCCCGCGAGGAGCGCCGGCCCCTCGGCGGTCAGCACGCTCTCGGGGTGGAACTGGATGCCCTCGACCGGGAAGGCGCGGTGGCGGAGGCCCATGATAATGCCGTCCGCCGTCTCGGCCGAGACCTCCAGCACGTCCGGCAGGCTCTCGCGCTCGACGGCGAGCGAGTGGTAGCGCGTGGCGACGAAGCCCTGGGGCACGCCCTCGAAGAGCGTCCGCCCGTCGTGGCGGACCCGGCTCGTCTTGCCGTGCATGAGGGTAGGGGCATGAACGATGCGCCCGCCGAAGACCTCGCCGATGGCCTGGTGCCCGAGGCAGACCCCGAGGATCGGCGTCGTCGGCCCGAAGGCGCGGATGAGCGCTTCCGAGATGCCCGCGTCGGCCGGCCGGCCGGGGCCGGGGGAAATCAGGATCGCCGCCGGGCCGAGCGCCCGGACCTCCTCAACCGTGAGGGCATCGTTGCGCACGACGCGGACGGCGTCGGTGTGCGCCCGGACGAGGTGGACCAGGTTGTACGTGAACGAGTCGTAGTTGTCGACGACGAGGAGCACGGAGGGCAGAGGGCAGAGGGCAGAGGGCAGAGGGCAGAGGGCAGAGGTAAGCTGGCAAAGGTACCCACCCGTTGCGCCCCGCACCCGTAGGGGCGAAGCACGCTTCGCCCGAGGTCTACCGCCTGCCCCCACCGCGTTCGGAGGGACGCCGGCGTTTGCCAGCGGAACGGTATCCCCCAGGACAGCGGTATTACGACACCGGCTGCCGGAGCGTCGTGACGAGGCCGACACGCTCGCGGACGTGGGCCATGACCTCGCTCGCGCGGGCGTTGGCGCGCGCGGCCCCGTCGCGGAGCACGTCGCGCACGTCGTCAGGCCGCTCGGCCAGCTCCTTCCGGCGTGAGCGGGCCTCGGCGAAGGTGTCGGTGATGAGGCCGAGCAGCTCCTTCTTGGCGTGGCCGTAGCCGTAGCCGCCCGCCCGGTAGGCCGCCGCGATCTCCGCGCGCTTCGCCTCGCTGGCGAATAGCCGGATCAGGGCGAACACGTTGTCGGTCTCCGGGTCCTTTGGGTCTTCGAGCGGCGTCGAGTCGGTGACGATGCCCATGACCTGCTGCTTGAGCGCCTTGCCCTCGTCGAAGATGCCGATGGCGTTGCCGTAGGACTTCGACATCTTGCGCCCGTCCACGCCGGGCACGACGGCGACCTCGGCGAGGATCAGCGGCTCGGGGAGCGGGAAGAGCGGGTCGTCCTCGGGGCAGAAGGCGGCGTTGAAGCGCTGCGCGAGGTCGCGCGTGATCTCGATGTTCTGCTTCTGGTCGGCCCCGACGGGCACGAGCAGGCCGTGGCCGGGGCGTCGGTAGATCAGGATGTCGGCGGCCTGGAGGACGGGATAGACGAACAGACCACCGTTGGCGGCCAGCCCCTGCGCCACCTTGTCCTTGAAGGCGACGCCCTTTTCGAGCTGGCTGACCGGCGTGAGGCACAGCAGAATCCAGGCAAGCTCCGTCACGGCAGGCACGTCGCTCTGGAGGAAGAGCGCCGCCGCCTCCGGGTCGAACCCGAGCGCGAGGTAGTCGAGCGCCACGTCGAGGCTGTAGCGTTCGAGCGCCTCGGCGTCGCGGAGCGAGGTCAGCGCGTGGTAGTTGACGATGAAGTAGTAGGCCTCGTTGCGCCGGGTCTCGTCGTCGGCGAGGACGATGTGCTGGCGGAGCGCGCCGAAGTAGTTGCCGAGGTGGAGCGCCCCCGACGGCTGGATGCCGGAGACGACGACGGCGCTCTGGGCGGAGGAGTCAGGCACTCAGGGCAGAGGGCAGAGGGCAGAGGGCAGAGCAAGCTGGGAAAGGTACCCCACCGTCGGGCACCATGCCGTAGGGGCAAACGGCGTTCGCCCGAGGAATGGCACCACGTCCTTCGTCTCACCGCCCCCGTCTCACCGTCTATCCTCTATCTCGATCACGGGCTGCTCGTCGGCCCCGGCGTGCTGCACGTCCGGCGCGAGGTCCGCCGGCACGTCGGTGACGCGGTCCTCGGGGACCGAGACGGCCGGGCGGTCGTCGGGGCGGCGCATCCGCGTCGCGAACGGGTGGAGCACGCCGATCCGGGCGTCGCTGCCCTTGACGTTGTTCTCGAGGATCGCTACCGTGCGGAGCTGCTGGTGCGGCAGGTCGAGGGCGTCGTGGAGCGCATCGCGGTAGGCGCGCTCGGCGTCGTCGAGGCGGTGGACGATCTCGGCGTCGGTGTCGCCGAGGTGGACGTCCGGGTCGAGGTGGGTGCCGTTGGGCGGGGTGCCGGCGAGCGAGAAGACGGTCTCCTTCAGCTTGGCAAGCTCGGTGCGCAGGCGGTTCATGCCGTCGTTGAGGCGCGCGGCGAGGTCGCGGTCGGCGAGGTGGCGGAGCGCGGCGTCGTAGGCGAGGATCAGCCGGCCGTGCTGGGTGACGAGCGGGTTGAGCGCCTCGGCCGACTGCTCGCGCGTCATCGAGTGGCCGGCACCGCCGAGGTTCAGGAAGGGCTTGAGGATGGGGTACATGGGGGCTGTTGGCTTTTAGCTGTCGGCTATTAGCTTTCAGACTACCAGCTAAGAGACTGTTTAGTACATGTTAGTACCTGTCGAGGAAGAGTCCCCCTCC
>JBBSMV010000248.1:0-4231 GCA_038232975.1 Rhodothermales bacterium | reverse complement strand
GTGGACGAGGATCTTCATGGAATCGGAGTCGGGAATGGAAGGCTGGGCCGTGGTGCCGAGCGGGTGGAGGAGCACCACTAAGACGAAGATGAGAAATCTGGTTGACATTGTCACTCGTTTTGGGATAATGCCCCTGGAGCAAATGCGCACGGTCGGGGCATGATGGACTACCGCAGCAGCGTGACGCGCTGCGTCTGTACGAAGGCACCCGCCGTCATCCGCACGAGGTAAAGGCCGGCGGCGAGGCCGCCCACGTCGAGCGCGGCCTCGTAGCGGCCGGCTGTCCGCTCCGCGTCCACGAGCACAGCGACCTCGCGCCCGAGCACGTCATAGACGGCGAGTCGCACACGGCCCGGCTCCGGGAGGTCGAACGGGATCGCAGCCTGCTCGGCTACCGGGTTGGGGTAAGGCGCGCGGAGGGCGGGCTCGGTCGGGAGTGCCGCCTCCGGCTCGTTCGCCACCGTCACGCCCGTCACCATCACCGTTGCGGTCGAGTCCGTGTAGGCCACATCCACCGTCACGCCGTCCGGTGGCTCGACCGCAGCGAATGTGCCCGCCACGGGGGAGGCCGTGACGACGGCGAAGGCGTCGCCGACGGCCGGGACGAACCCGTCGGCGAGGGTGAGGCGGAGGGTGCCGCCGAGGGTGGCCGTGCCGGTCACGGCGAGCCGGTCGTACTCCGTGCCGGGCGCGAGCCCGCCGAGCTCCATCTCCAGCGTGCCGGCACCCGCAGGGTAGTTGCTATCCACGGTGAGCACCCCCGGCGAGGCACCGGGCTGCCACGTCGCCGCATTCGTGAGCAGCCCGGCGGCGACGACGGTGCCGGTGCCGGCGATCTCCGCCGTCGCAGTGAGCGTCCGGACGCCGCCGGTGAACTCCAGCCGCGCGCCCTCAGCCACCACGTAGCGGCCGATGTCGGTCCCACCGTCGGCGTTGAAGCCGGACAGCACGAGCGTGCCCGAGACAATCTCGACCGTGCCCTCGTTGTGGAAGAACGAGGAGAAGCGGGTGACAGTACCGCTGGTGAGGGTGAAGGTGCCGGTGTTGGTGAAGGTGTCGCCGAAGAACGACCCGAAGGGGTCCGTCGTCCCGGCCGAGACCTCCAGCACCCCGGCATTCAAGAAAAGGGCGTCGGCACCGTTGGAGAAGCGCCCGGTCCCGCTCCACGTGCCCGTCCCCTCGTGGCGGAAGGTGCGGCCGTAGCTAACTCCTTTCTGGCCGTCGCCGCTGACTGAGAGCGTGGCGGTCGAGGCGACGATGGTCGTGCCGAGTTGCTCCATGCGGCCCCCGGTCCAGTCGAGCGCATCGGCGACGGTGAGCGTACCCGTGCCTTCGATCCTGCCGCCGATCATGGTCAACGTGTCCACGGCCGCATCGCCGTTCAGCGTCAAAATGGTGGCAGTGCTCCCACCGGTGATACCGTCGAGGGTCAGCGAGGCAGGGGTGAAGCTCCCGGCCACCGTCGTCCTCCCGCCTGTGACGAGCCCCTCGCCGTCGCCGGAGACGGACGCGGTCTCGGTCACCGTGCGAACGCCGCCGCCGAAGACAAGCGTGCCCGCGGCCTCGACCTCGTAATTCCCGGTATCCGTGCCGCCGGCGCCGCCGAAGCCGCGCAGGTTGACCACGCCGTCCTCGACGCGCACGGTGCCGGCGTTGCTGAAGCCGCAGTAGATGGTGGCCTCTCCGGTGCCGGTCCGCCGGATGAGCCCGGTCGGGCCGTTGGTGATGGCGTCGACGGTGGAGGAGAAGCAGAGCCGCTGTGGCGTCGGCGCATCGAAGGGGAGGATTAGCTCGCCCTCGTTGACGAACCGGCCAGCGCCCTCCCACCCGGCTGCCGTCTCCCACACGGCCTGCCCCTGACTCACGAGCGTGCGCCCGCCGCTCATGTTGTAGCGGCCGTTCGGAGCATCGCCTGTCATTTGGAGCATCGCTGAGGGGGCGACGGTCACGCTGCCCTCCCCCTGAATGCCGGTAACTGGAAATTGACTGATCCACGTCATGGCGGAGGTGACGGTGAAGTCGGCGTTGCCACTGAGGACGCCGGAGCCGGAGAGCTCGAAGCCCGCGACGGTCGTGTTCTCCGTGAGCGTGACCGTTCCCGTCGCGATCACGGCGGTGTCGGCCGCGGCGGGGACGCCGGCGGGGGTCCAGCGGGCGGCCTCGGTCCAGAGGCCGGTGCCGCCGGCCCAGGTGTAGGTCGTCTGCGCAGCGGCGGAGCCGGCGAGGAGGCCGGTGGAGAGCAGGAGGAGCGTAGCGAGCGTTTTCATAGCAGGGGGAGGCTGGGTCGAGTGGGCTTTACCTCTTATCGCAATCGGGAGTCGCCAGGGATCAGGCATGAGCGCCGCGAGCATTTCAGGGGGTATCTATCGAGCTGTGGGAGTAATCTATAGACGCTGCGCCGGGGGGCAAGCCTTGCGTAGAAGGCTCGCCCCCCGCCACAGCCGCCTCAGAACGAGAAGGTGCCGTCGAATTCGAAGTACCCCCGCCCGGCGGGCTGGTCCACGAACACCTCGGTCTCCAGCGCGCCGCTGGCCTCGCTGAACCGGCCCGTCCCCCCCGTGATGGTGTCGATAGCCGTAAAGCTGAAGATGGGCGGGTCGGCGGCGGGCGTGTCCTCGCTGAAACCGCTCATGAAGAGGAGGTCGCCGTTGGCTGCGGTGAAGGTGATGGGGGTCGTCGTCGTGCACACGTTCGCGACGAAGTCGCAGTCGGCGAAGCGGATCTGGGTGATGACCTCGACGTGGGAGCGGCCGAGGTGGGTGAGCCGGCAGGTGCCCTCGGCGAAGAGGTCGATCCCGATGAGCACGCCATTCTCGAGAACAGGGGCCGGCACAGGGTCGAGCACGGTGGTACATGACCCCTTGAAGGGGACCTCCTCGCCCGGATTTGCAGGACGGACGGTGGCCTGGTCCGCTAAGGGGGTCGCCTCGGCTGAGGAGCCTGGTTCGGCGGCGTCACAGCCCGCGAGGAGCAGGGCGAGGCCGAGCACGGAGAGAGTCGGGAGGAGCATGTGGGTTCGCATGGGGATACCTCGTTGTGTGGTTCGGAGGGAGGAGCGCCGCGCTCAGCGCAGGAGCGTGACGCGGCGGGTTTGTGTGAAGTGGTCGGTCGTCATCCGCACGAGGTAGAGCCCGGCGGCGAGGTCGCGGCCGTCCCAAGTGGCCTCGTAGCGGCCGGCTGCCCGCCCCCCGTCGAAGAGCACGGCGACCTCGCGGCCGAGCAGATCGTAGACGGCTAGGCGCACATGGTCGCCTTCCCCTAAGTCGTAGGCGAGCGTGACGCGGCCCCGAGAGGGGTTGGGATACGGCGTGTGGAGGGCAAGCGCCCCGGGGGCCGCGCCGGCGTCTTCTGCGCTCACCGGAAAGCCGATCGGTGTGCTGAACGCATCCAGCTCGATCACACGTGGACCTGAAAATGCGCCGCCACCCTGCTGGACGAACTCGGCGCGGAACCGGCTCGTCGTCAATTCAGGCAGGTTTGCGCACGTCGAAAGGAAGTTTTCGTCGGTCCCTTCGCCGTAGGGTAGCGGTGGATCGAACTCGTACAGCAGCTCGAACGACTCCGCCCCCTCATCAAACCCGAACAGCCGGAACGTCCGAAACGAGCGGCGGAGGAGGCCCTGGTCGTGGGCCGCCCTCAGGACGAAGCTCCGAGGGATGATATCCCCCGTCGTCTCCCACTCGACGGAATGCACGAATCCGTCGGCCTGGTCGTCCCGGAAGAAAGCATTGCCCGCTTCGTTGGTGGGGAAGGTGCCTCCGAAGATGTTCTCCCCCTCCTCGTTGTTGCCACTCATGAAACCACTGGAGGCTGTGACGGCTCCTCCCCGCGCTACGTCCCAGAGGTCCGTCGTGGAGGGAGCGAGCGGGCAAGCCGTCGGAGGCGGGGTCACCCCCAGCAGCGGAGCCGTCGCGCCGTCGAAGCCTACCCCCAGCGTGCCCGTGCGTCCCAGCGGGCTGTCGTCCTGCACCGTCGCGCTGCCGGCGGGCTCGTCGAAGTTGAGGAGCAGCAGCGTATTGGCGTCGCTCGGGCGATCTCCCAGAGGGTGATCGAACGTGCTTCCGCTATAGCGTGCCACGTCGGAGATCCGGAGGGACTCCAGGTAGCCGACGAAGCTGACGTTGACAGAGCCGTCTCTGAAGATGGCCCCGACGTGTGTCAGCCCGGAGCCGTCGCCCACATTCAGGCTGACCGGTCGGGCTGCCAGGAGGTTGCCATCGAGGTAGAGCCG
>JBBSMV010000247.1:0-4252 GCA_038232975.1 Rhodothermales bacterium | reverse complement strand
GCTCCCAGCTACACGCGACTGTCCCCCTCGGCGAGCAGGGTCGCTAAGTTCTGACACCTCCCTCAAAAGCACCGTCATTCCCGACCCCGATCGGGAATCCAGAGCGCCCAGCACGCCTTCTGGATTCCCGCCTTCGCGGGACTGACTACCATCTTTGCATCTGAGACGATGAGAACTTAGCAGCCCTGCCCTCGGCGAGGGGGACAGCTTCTCCGTCCCTGAGCCGAGGCGAAGCCGAGCGATGGACGGAGAAGCGGGGGGTCACCCGCTGAGCCGGTCTTGCAGGAGCGAGCGCACGGCCTGCGCGTCCGCGCCCTTCCCGACGCGCCGCATGACCTGGCCGATCAGGAACCCAAGCAGCCGCCTCTCGCCGTCCCGGTAGCGCGCAGTCTCGTCCGGGTGCTCGGCCAGCACGGCGTCCACGTCCGGCGCGAGCGCGTCGTCGTCGCGCACGGCGGCCAGCCCGCGCGCGGCGACGACGGCCTCGGCGCTGCCGCCCTCGGTCACGAGCGCGGCGATCACTTCGCCGGCCGCTGTCCGCGTCAGTGTCTGCTGCCCGACGAGGCGGAGCACGTCGGCGAGCGCCTCCGGCGTGGCGGCGGACTCGCCGAGCGAGCGCCCACCGAGCGCTGGGCGGAGGTCGTGGACGAGGAGCACGGCGGCCTCGCGCGCCGAGGCTCCGACGCCGAGCATCGCCTCGAAGAGCGCGCCGAGGGCGGGGTCGGCGGCGAGCACGGCGGCTTCTTCCTCGCCGGTGCCGCGCGCGACGAGGCCGTCGTAGGCCGCCCGCTCGTCGTCCGACAGCCCGGCGGCGGGGTCGCGGGGCGCGGCGGGGGCTGCGGGGCGGTCCTGCTTTTTCGAGGGGGCCTGCGCTGCCTCTCGCTCCCAGGTGTCCTTGAGCGCGACGATCCGGTTGAAGACGAGGCCGGAGCCGCTTCCGCCGGGCGCGCTGTCCTCGGGGTCCTGCCAGAAATACCCCAGCCGCTCGAACTGGTAGCGCGTCTCCGGCGGGTCGTCGGCGACGCTCGGCTCGACGAACCCGTCGGTTTCAACAAGCGAGGTGGGGTTGAGGGCATCGAGGAAGTCGTCGAAACGGTCGGGCGCGGGGTCGGCGAAGAGGCGGTCGTAGAGCCGGAAGCGGGCCGGGAGGGCGTGATCGGCCGAGATCCAGTGGATCACGCCGCGGGGTTTCGCCTCCGGCTCGGCGAGCCGCGCGTGGAGGGCGGTGACGTTCCCCTGCTCGTCGCGCTCGACCTCGGTGCAGGTGACGACGGGGCCGTGGCGGAGCCGGACCGACGCGCCAGGAGACAGCCGCTTCCAGCCCTTCGGCGGGTCGTCGGCGAAGTCGTCGCGCTCGATCCACAGCGCGCGCCCGAGCGCGAGGCGGCGCGAGGCCGGGGCCTCGGCCGGCGGCGTCACGTCGTGCGGCCAGTACGGCGCGTCGAGCCACTGCGTCGCCTCCAGGTCCTCGACGACGAGCCGCAGCGGGTCCGTGACGGCCAGGACGCGCGGGGCCGCCTGGTTGAGGTCGTCGCGGAGGGCGTACTCGTAGCGGGCGAGGTCCACGCTGCCGTTGACCTTCGTGACGCCGATCTCGTCGTAGAACCGGCGCAGCGCCTCGGGGCGGACCCCGCGCCGCCGCTGCGCCGCCAGCGTCGGCATCCGCGGGTCGTCCCAGCCGGCGACGTGGCCCTCCGCGACGAGGCGGCGGAGCTTGCGCTTGCTCATCACCGTGTAGTCCAGGTTGAACCGGGCGAACTCGTACTGGTGCGGGCGCGGCTCGGGGATGCCGATGGCGTCGAGGTACCAGTCGTAGAGCGGGCGGTTGACGTCGAACTCGAGCGTGCAGACCGAGTGGGTGATGCCCTCGATGGCGTCCTCCTGCCCGTGCGCCCAGTCGTAGAGCGGGTAGATGGCCCACTCGTCGCCCCGGCGGTAGTGGTGGGCGTCGCGGCGGATGCGGTACATGAGCGGGTCGCGCAGCTTCATGTTCGGGTGCGCCATCGGCCCGTGCTCGGTGTCAACGCGGGCGCGGAGGACGTGGCTGCCGTCGGGGTGCGCGCCGCGCCGCATCTCGTCGAGGAGCCGGAGGTTCTCCTCGGGCGGCCGGTCGCGGAACGGACTCGGGGTGCCTGGCTCGGTGACGGTGCCGCGGTTCCGGCGGATGTCCTCTTCGCTCTGGCTATCCACGTAAGCCAGGCCTTTTCTGACGAGGTCCACGGCCCAAGCGTAGAGCTGCTCGAAGTAGTCCGAGGCGTAGCGGACCTCGGCCGGCACGAAGCCGAGCCAGCGCACGGCCTCCTCGATGGCGCGGGCGTACTCCTCGCTCTCGGTCTCGGGGTTGGTGTCGTCGAAGCGGAGGTAGGTCCGGCCGCCGAACTCGTGCGCGAGGCCGAAGTTGAGGCAGATGCTCTGGGCGTGCCCGAGGTGCGGGTAGCCGTTGGGCTCGGGCGGGAAGCGCGTCGCCACGCGCCCGCCATAGGTACCGGCGGCCACGTCGGCGGCGATGATCTCGCGCAGGAAGTTCGAGGACCCGCGCGGGTCGGCAGACGGGGTCTCGCGGGTCGGCTCCACGGAGTAGCTGATTGAGAGAGGAGGGAGGAGAAGGGAAAGATAGAAGAGAAAGCGGCTCTCTTTTCTCTCTCCTCTTCCTCTTCTCTCTCCTCCTCACCCACCTCTCCCAGATTCCGACTCGAAGAGACCGCTTGCGGTCGGGCACCTTGAGGAGGGTGCTCAGTGCGCCGGTCCGCCGAAGACCACGCGGACCAGCGGGAAGTCCGAGCGGAAGAATCCTGATGGGTGGGCGTAGGTGATGTACTGCACGCGCCCGTCCTGCTCGGCGAACTCCGGGTGCGCGTGCGCGGTGTTGTTGGTGCCGCCGTTCCAGCCCGGCCGCCCCGTGAACAGCAGCGCCTGCTCGGACCACGGCCCCCACGGCGTCGGCGAGACGTGGTAGAACACGTCGTTGCTGAAGACGCCGTTGTAGACGGCCATGTACGCGTTGAGGTAGGGGACGTAGAAGACGGAGTTCGCCCCGCCGTCGAGTACCGTCACGGCATCGGCCTGCGCCGCGCTCCACCTCCCGTTCCCGGCGTAGTAGCGCCACGCCGACTTGTCTAGCACGTTGGCGAGCGGTACGCGGCCCACCCTGCAGTGGAACTCGAAGAACCCCGGCGCGCAGGCGTACGAGAACAGCACGTCGTTCACGACGACGGCGGCAGCGTCGAACCGGAGCCGGTCGTGCTCGTCCCACATCAGCGTGGGCGTGCGGCTGCCGGGGTTCTGGATAGGCCGCGTCACCGCGCTGCCGTCCGGCCGCCCGACCGCGATGCCTCTGCCGACATTCCGCCAGCCCGGCTGGCTGGGACTGCGCCAGATCTCGCCGTAGAAGACGAGCACGCGGTCGCGCGCGGGGTCCGGCACGATCTCGCCGGGCCAGAAGGCGAACTCGGCCCCGCACGGCTCCTGCTGGCAGGGGTTGCCGTCGTGCGCGTCGTTGTAGGCGCGTTCCCACGGGAGGTACGGGATGAACTCGGCCGGGGTGCCGGTAGCGTCGAGGTAGTTGCCCTCGAGCGTGATGCCGTCGGAGGCGTCACGGTCGGCCGTCCACGCGAGCGAGTTGTCCACCCAGTTGTCGCCGTTGGCGTTGGTCACGTTCAGGGGTGTGTCACCGAAGGTCCAGACGGACCGGCCGCCCACGAGCGCGCTGAACCCGCCGTCGCGCCCTTTGATGGCGGGGTGCTGCCCGATGACGCCGAGGTCGGTAACCGAGAGGACGGGAGGAACGGGCGGCGGAGGCGACTCGGTTTCTCCGAGGACGGTCGCTCCTCCGGGGAGCGGCGCGGTGCCGGGACCGTCCACGGAGGCGGTGTCGCAGGCGGCCAGCGCCAGGGCGAGGAGGAGGACAGCGCAGGATGCAGAGGCGGGACGGAAGAAGGGCATCGGGTCGGTTGGTGAGTGGGAAGGCTCAAGGCGTGGACCACCCTGATACGGGAATCCGAAGATGGTACACCCACTGCGCGCCGCTGTGCAAGCGGAGTGGCGCACTAGCCGCGGACGGGGCGTTCGAAACCGGGGGCGGACACGGCGTGCCGTGGCCCTACGCTGCTCCTATCGCCAGATACCGAGCAGGCGGCGGACGACGATGACCTGCCCGAGGTGGTGCGCGTTGTGGTCGGCCGCGAGGAGCACCTCGCGCAGGAGCGTGTAGCCCGACGCGTGCGCGAAGGGGGCCGTCAGGTCGCGGGCCTCG
>JBBSMV010000246.1:0-4255 GCA_038232975.1 Rhodothermales bacterium | reverse complement strand
TTCCCGACCCCGATCGGGAATCCAGAGCGCCCAGCACGCCTTCTGGATTCCCGCCTTCGCGGGAATGACTACCATCTTTGCATCTGAGACGATGAGAACTTAGCAGCCCTGCCCTCGACGAGGGGGACAGCCGCGCGTTGCTGGGAGGCTGCGCAGCGGGTGACTGCGAGCGCGGCGGGGGGTCCGAACCGGCTACACCCTAGCGCACGAGCGTGATCTTGCCGACGGGGCTGAGGTTCGCGCCGCTCGCACCGTCGAGGGAGACCCGGTAGAGGTACGTCCCGGCGGCGAACCCGGCGGCGTCGAGGCGGACGGCGTTCGCGCCCTCGGGCTGCGTGCCGAGCGCGAGGCTGCGGACGCGGCGGCCGAGCACGTCGTAGACGTCCACCGTCACGCGGCCAGCTTCAGGCAGCGCGTAGCGCAGCACCGTTGCCTCGCCGAACGGGTTCGGGGCGGCTCCGAGGAGCATGAGCGCCGGCACCGCGCCGGGACCGTCCTCCGAGGCGACGGACGGGTCGGGGTTGAGGAGGGCGTAGGCCGCGGCGCGGTCGTTGCCGAACTCGCGGAAGAACCACGCCCGGCTGCCGTAGCTGGCCGTGGGGTCGTCGAGCGCGTCGTAGTCGAACACGTTGGCCCCGACGAAGAGCACGTTGTCGCCGAGGTCCGACGGGTAGCCGAAGACGTCGAGGTCGAAGGCCATCTCGATCTGGTAGCCGCCGTCGGCGTCGGAGGGGTCGTTGACCGTGCCGTCAACGCTCGCGGCGAAGTCCACGGCGTCGGGGTCGTCGTTTGCGATCCCCGCGAGCGTCTCTTCCGCCACCAGCTCGCCGGCCTCGTTCAGGCGCACGCTGAGCGGGAGCGGGAGGAGGTAGTTGTCGTTCGGCTCGAGCTCTGCCCGGTCGTTGATGCTGAGGCGGAAGCCGTCCCAGAAATCAGGGCCTGCCATGTCGCTGGCCGAGAGGGCCGCGTCGCGGACGTCGACGCCGACGTAGAGCCGGCTCCCGTCGTGGAACCACTTCACCGTGGCGTCGGCGGGGTCCACGACGGTCGGGAGGTCGTTGTCGGGGTCGCCGTCGATGTCGGGCTGGAACTGCCCGCTCACGAGGGGGCCGACGCCGGGGTAGGTCTCGCGGAGGTCGGGGTCGTCGAAGCGGATGTCGAAGCCGTCGAGCGCGTCCCAGACCGCCTCGTCGAGCGAGCCGTCAATCGTCGGCGCGTCGAGGTCCTCCCCGTTGGCGATGACGAAGTCGTAGGGCATCCCCGGCAGCGGCTCGGTGTCCACCGTGACGGCGGGGTCGACGAAGACGCGGCCGACGTTCGGGCCGAACCCGAAGGGGCTTTGCCACCACGTCCGGTTCGAGGAGAAGGTGGCGTCGTTGAACGGGAAGAAGCCGTCTACGTCGTAGACCGAGAACGAGAAGGCGACCTGCTGGCCGTCGGAGTCCGTGGCGTCGTAGCCGAGCACGCCGAGGTCGAAGCGCATCTCCATCACGTAGCGCTCGTCGGTGCCGGAGTCGTCGTTGGAGGTGCCGACGACGGTCGTGGCGGCGTCCCACCGCTCGACGTTCTCCGGGACGCTGCGGTCGCCGAAAGGACCCAGAAATTGCGGATCGGCACCGGGGACGACCTTGCCGTCCATCGCCATCCAGGCGTAGAAGTACTCGATCACCGGGGCGTCGCCGATGGTCATGTCGCGCGCCGAGGCGTCGCGGAACTTCATCAGGAAGCCGTCGAAGCGGTTGAACTCGACCCCGCCGATGGAGTTGTCCTCGACGGTAGCCCCGAGGTAGAGCTGGTTGCCGCTGACGAGGAACCGGACGTCGGCCATGAGCGGGTCGAGCGGGTCGGTCCCGGTGCCTTCGTCCTTGTAGCCGCTGCCGGGGTCGCCGGCGCGCTGCCCGTAGACGAGCGCGATGGTCTCGGCCTCGGACCACGCGTCCTCGTCGAGGACGCCGTCGAGCGTGATGGCGTCGTCGGTGGCGCGCGCCCAGATCGCGTCGGAGCGGTTGGAAAGGTTCTGTGCGGCGGCCGGAAGGGCGGCCAGGCACAGCGCGGTGAGGAGGAGGGAGGTAGCAAGCTGTTTCATGGCGGATGTGGATTGGTGGAGCGGTTCAGGAAGGATCGCCGGCCCCGCACGAGGCGCGGACGACGAGTGTGGTCGGCAGGGTCTCCTGCCGGGGTATGAGCGGTGCGTCGGCCTCGACGGCGGCGCTGAGGCGTTCGACGGCGCGCGCCCCGAGGTCGCTGATCGGGACGTGCACCGAGGTCAGCGGCGGGCTGAGGTAGCGGGCCAGCGGGATGTCGTCGAACCCGGCGACGGCGAGGTCGGCCGGGACCCGCAGGCCGCGCGCGCGGAGGGCGCTGATCGCGCCGGCGGCCATCGCGTCGTTGGCGGCGAAGACGGCCGTCGGCGGCGCGTCGAGGCCGGCCAGGTGCGCGCCGGCCCGGTAGCCCGACGCCTCGGTGAAGTCGCCGTCGAAGACGAGGCCGTCGGTGGCGAGGCCGGCGGCGGCCATCGCCGCGCGGTAGGCGCGGAGGCGCTCGGCGGCGTCGTGGTTCGAGGCGGTCCCGGCGACGTGCGCGATCCGCCGGTGCCCGAGGCCGAGGAGGTGCTGCATCATCGCCCCGGCCCCGGCCGCGTTGTCAATGCCGAGGACGCCGAGGGTCCCGGCCGCCGGCCCGCTGCGCCCGCCGAGGAGCACGACCGGCAGGCGCGGCGGCAGGTTGGCCTCGACCGTCGAGGCGCTCACGTCCGGGTTCATCACTACGAGGCCGTCGACGCGCCCGCTCATCGAGCGGAGCGCGGCGCGGATCTCCTCCTGCGAGCCGTGCGAGCTGGCGACGAGGAGGTGATAGCGGTGGGCGCGGGCGGCGTGGTCCAGCCCCCGCAGCAGTTCGGAGAAAAAGGCCCCGTGGAGGTCCGGCACGACGACCCCGAGCGTGTGCGTCCGCACGGCGCGGAGGCTCTGGGCCGCCCGGTTCGGCACGAAGCGCAGCGCCTCGGCCGCGCGTTCGATGCGCCGACGCGTCTGCTCGCCCACCGGCCCGCTCCGGTTGAAGCAGCGCGAGACGGTGGCGACGGACACGCCGGCCTCACGGGCCACGTCGTACATGGTATGCCTGGTCAATGAGGTGCCTGAGCGTGGCAGAGGCTTGAGGAGGGCGGCCGGTCTGGGGTGCTGCACCCGAGGAGGCGGCTTCACGGCTGTAACCGGTTACAGCCGCAGTATAAACTCTCCTCCTGTCCCTGTCAAGGGCGTGTTAAGCGCCCTATCGAAGGCGTCGCTATCTTGGCCCCTCCACCCCGCGCGCCTCATGCCCGACCGCCCCCTCCGCACCGCCGATACGACCGGCACCGTCCGGCTCGTCAACGCCGTGTTCTACGCGCACCACGGCGTGATGCAGGAGGAGCACCGCCTCGGCGGGCGCTACGAGGTGGACGTGGCGATGGACCTCGACTTCCGCGCCGCCGCCGAGCACGACGACCTCGGCGAGACGGTGGACTACGAGCGGGTCTACGCGCTCGTCCGCGAGCACGTCACCGGGAACCGATTCTACCTGATCGAGAAGCTGGCCTACCAGATCGCCCACGCCGTGCTGGGCGCGTTCGCCATCGTCGAGCGGGCGGAGGTGACGGTGCGCAAGGCGAACCCGCCCGTCGGCGGCTCTGTGGACCGGGCCGAGGTCGTCTACCGGGCGGGACGCCCACGAGGGGGGCACCCAGGCGTGGAGGAGACATGAGCGGAGCAAGTGGGAGCGGAGCGAGCGGGAGGGAGGAGGCGCGGGTGTTCGTCGGCCTGGGCGCGAACCTGGGCGACCGGGGCGGGCAGCTCCGCACGGCGGTCCGCGTGCTGGCGGCCGAGCCGGAGGTCCGCGCCGCCGCCGTCTCGCCGGTCTACGAGAGCGAGGCCCACACGCTCAGCGGCCTCGCCGGCGCGGGGAGCGAGGCGCAGCCGCCCTACCTCAACGCCGTCGCCGAGCTGCGGACCACGCTCGAGCCGGACCTCCTGCTGGCGCTCTTCGAGCGGATCGAGCGCGCCGCCGGGCGCACGCGCCGCGCGCGCTGGGAGGCGCGCCCGCTCGACCTCGACCTGCTGCTCTACGACGACCGCGTGATCCGCTCCGAGGCGCTCGCCGTCCCGCACCCGCGCCTCGCCGAGCGCCGCTTCGTGCTCCAGCCCCTGGCCGACCTCGCCCCGGACCTCGTTGTCCCCGTCCTCGACCAGGCGGTCCGGGACCTGCTGGCGGTCTGCCC
>JBBSMV010000245.1:0-4261 GCA_038232975.1 Rhodothermales bacterium | reverse complement strand
GCTTCGGGACTTCGGCGTCTTCGAGGTCAAGAAGACGAAGGCCAAGCCGAAGGCCCGCAACCCCAAGACCAACGAGACGGTCTTCATCCCGAGCCGGCGCAAGACGCACTTCAAGCCGAGCAAGCGGGTCAAGCAGGAGCTTCAGCAGCCCCTGGCCGACCTGGGCTACTCGATCCCCGAAGGCAGCGCCGACTCGCCGGACGGCACCCACGCCAATGGGGCCGCGAATGGCGTCAGAAAGGCCAACGGCATGAAGACCAACGGCAAGAAGGCCGGTGGCACCGCTCGCAAGACCAAGAAGGAGGTGAGCAACGCCTAGCGCTGCTCCCCGGCATCTCGTTGTACCTTTCAGGGCCGGTTCTGCCGGCCCTGTTTTCGTTAGTATCTCCTCCCCACGATGCTCCCGATCCGGCCTCGGCTCGTCGGCGTAGACGTCGGCACGAAGCGTGTCGGCCTCGCCGTGGCCGACCCGCTCTGGCTGTTCGCGCAGCCCCTCGAGACCTATGCGCCGGACGGGGCCGTCGCGGCGCTCCGGGCACTGCACGCCCGCGAAGGGATCGAGACGCTCGTCGTCGGCTGGCCGCTCACGCCGGAGGGCGAGGAGGGCGCGGCGACCGAGCGGGTGCAGCCTTTCGTGAACCGGCTCCGCAACGCGCTCCCCGGCGTCGCGGTCGTGACGTGGGACGAGCGCTTCTCGTCGGTGCGCGCGAAGGAGGCCATCCGCGCCGCCGGGGCCGGCCGCAAAGCCCGCCGCGACCGCGGCCGGGTAGACCGCGCCGCCGCTGCCGTCATCCTCCAGGAGTACCTCGATGAACAGGCGAGTGGACTTCCGACACGCGACCCCTGACTCCCGACTCTCAGCATGATTCTCCCGATCTACCCCTACGGCAGCCCGGTCCTCCGCGCCGAGACGCTCCCCGTCGAGGCCGATACCCCCGACCTTCAGCAGCTCATTGACGACATGATCGAGACGATGCATGGGGCGAGCGGGATCGGGCTGGCCGCGCCCCAGGTGGGGCGGAGCGAGCGGCTCTTCGTCGTGGACCTCAGCGCGATGGTCGCCGACATCGAGAACGATCCTTCGGCAGGCTCAGGACAGGCTCTCGGGGAGCTGCCGGCGTGGGCGCGCGGCCCGGTCGCCTTCATCAACCCGGAGATCGTGGACGCCGACGAGGACGCCCTCTGCGACTACGAGGAGGGCTGCCTCTCGATCCCCGACATCCGCGAGGACGTGACCCGCCCGGACCGCATCCGCGTCCGCTTCCTCGACCGCGCCTTCGGCTCCCACGAGACCGACGCCTCGGGGATGGTGGCGCGCGTGGTGCAGCACGAGCTCGACCACCTCAACGGGGTGCTCTTCATTGACCACCTCAGCCCGCTCCGGCGGCGGCTGCTGAAGCGGCGGCTGCGCGAGATGGCCCAGGGCGGAGCCGAGGCCGATTACCCGCTCGCCGACCCGAAGCAGCCCGCGCCGTCGGAAACCACTCAGGCCGCCTGAACCCTGGCTGTCTGAGAACGAAAGGTGCGCCGCGTCGTACTACGGCCTCTTCTCACCCAACCCCTTGCGCCATGTCCGACCAGCCCGAGATGGACCCGAAGAAGCTCCAGAAGCAGCGCCCGGACTACGTCGAGGACAAGTCCGGGGCCGGCGATCCCGAGGTGCAGCCCCATGCCGCGACGGACCCGCAGTCGCTGCCGCAGGAGGGCACGCACAAGACGATCATCGCGCCCGACCCCGAGAAGGTCCGCGCGCACGAGCGCGAAAAGCGCCGCGAGGGCTAGCTCCGAGACTGGCTCGAAACGATGAGGGGGCACCGCTAACCGTCTAGCGGTGCCCCCTTCGTCTGTCGCTCCGGCCGCCTAGCGGACCGCCGCCTAGCGGAGCACGGTCACGCGCTGCGTGGCGACGCCCGAGGCAGCTTCGACGCGGACGAGGTACGTCCCGTCGGCGAGGCCGCTGCTAGTAAAGCCGAGTGTGGTCTCGCCGGCCGGGAGCGGGCCGTCGTGCAGCAGCGCCACCCGGCGGCCGAGGAGGTCGTAGACCGACACCGTCACGGCCTCGGCGTCGGCGAGGCGGACGCCGACGGCGGCGCGCTCCCGCATCGGGTTCGGGTAGACGGCGGCGACGGCGAAGCCCTCCGGCTGGCTCTCCGAGCGTGCGGCGGCCTCGGCCGTGGCCTCCCAGACCTGTCCGGCCTTGACCGGCGAGCCGGTGTCGGCGTAGAGCGCCAGCCACGGCTGCATCGCCGCGAGGTCGGCCTCCGGCTCGCGGGCAGCGGGGGCCTTGACGAAGGCGAACGCGTCGCTCGCCACCGCGCCGTTCGGGAAGTCCCCGACGTAGCCGATGTAGCGGTAGGCCCCGGCCGGGGCGCGCGCCGGCACGTTCTGCGAGAGCGCCCGGGTGAGAGTCGCCCCAGCCCCGAGCCTCACGTTCACCGGCCCGACGACCGGCCCGAACAGGTTGCCGTTCGGAAGCTCCACCATCGTCCACGCCTCGAAGCTCTCGGAGGTCGTACCGTTGTTGGTGAGCGTCGCCGCGTACCCGATGGGTCCGCCACCCGGGGGGACGACGACGGGCGTGGTGTCGGGCGTCAGGGTGACGGCGAGGGCGGACGGCGCATTCGGGGTGTAGAACAGGAGCGACCACTGCTGGAGGCTGCCGGTGTCGGCCCCGGCGTCGTCGCAGATCGAGAGGGTCCAGGTCCCCTGCGGGTCCTCGCCGTCGAAGGTGCCGAGTGGCGCGGTGCCGCTGCCCTCAGGCTGGCCCTCGACCTCGTAGCTCGGCAGGCCCAGGTTGTGGTCGCCGGAGCCGAACGCGCCCGCCGGCCCGTCGTCGCTGAAGAGCGCGTCGAGGTTGTCGGCCGACCCGCCGACCCGCTGGAGCAGCTTGACCGTCGTGCCGGCCGGGCTGCGCAGCTCGACGCGGAGGTCACCGCGCCACGTGTGCCCGATCGTCACGCCGACCTTGAGGTCATTCCACGCGAACGAGGCGGGCACGCTGATCGCGCTCGTGACCTGCGAGGGGCAGGCATTGTCCGGGATCGGGACAGTCTGCGCGTTCGTATAGATGATATCGGCTTCGACGAAGACGTCGATGGTGACGCCGACCACAAGGGGCTGGTCGAGCGTCGGGTGGTCGAACGCGGCGAGGTTCACGATGTCCTCCTCCACGTTCGGACCCACCCTCGCGTCGTAGGAGATCATCTCGGTGCCGCCCGCAGCGATGTCGAACGTCCAGAAGACGGTCCCGCCGCTCTGGGACGCCGTGCCCGCCGAAGTGGAGAGGTTGCCCGCGTAGCTCAGCCCCGCGGCGAGGTCGTCCTCAAAGCTGACGCCGCTGAGTGGGCCGTCGGTCCCGTTCGTAATGGAGGTCGTGAGCCGGACCGTGGAGCCGGGCGTGGTCGTCGTCGGGTCGACCGACATGGTGCCGAAGACCGCGTTGCCGGTCTCGACCCCATCGAGCGTGGCCGCGCCCGTCCCGAACGGGTCGAGGAAGGTGGCGAGGCCCGTCGTCATCGAGCGCGCGAGGCGGCCGTACCAGTCGGCCGTCTGGCTCGAGCACGAGGCGAAGCCGCCGTGGAGCTGCCCGACGATCCGCTTCTCGGGGCTGAAGAGCGGCGAGCCGGAGGAGCCGCCCTCGGTGGTGCCGAGGTCCCAGTCCGCGACCCGGAGGTGGGTGGCGTCCGGGTCGGGCGTGGCGCTGAGGTAGCTCGTGATGCTCGTCGGGTCGTTCTCGAACGAGATGCGCTTCTCCTCGACGCCGGGGTGGTGGATGCCGACGGCGCTCGCGGTGGCCTGGTCGCGGCGGTCCCAGCCGGCGAGGAAGACGTTGTAGCTCGGGTCGATGGGGTCGTCGGTTTCGAGGAGCGCCCAGTCCGAGGTGCTCGAGGAGCCACGGAAGATGGTCCCGCTGTTGAACATGGTCCGCGGGCCGTCGCCGGGGCCGCCGCTGGCGGGCGAGCCGGGGGTGCGGCAGGTCGAGTTCTCGTAGTTCCAGTAGATCACCACGCTGGAGGCGTTGCCGACGTTGTTGCCGCAGTGATTGGCCGTCAGGAAGTAGGGCGAGCCGTCCTCAGCGGTGTTATTGATCGCCGCGCCGGAACAGATGTCGACGCCGCCGCGCGTGTAGGCCCCGACCGAGCGGATGACGTCGCGGTAGCCGTCGCCCTGGGGGCAGACCACGTCCACGTTGCACGAGCCGGAGCGGGCGAGGTCGTCCGCGGTGAGGGTCGCCCGCTCGATCCCGAAGGGCCGGTAGGCG
>JBBSMV010000244.1:0-4293 GCA_038232975.1 Rhodothermales bacterium | reverse complement strand
TGGCGACGAGGCCGGGGTCCACGTCGCGCCCGAGCGCCTGCCCCTTGACGAGCGCGAGGGCGAGGTCGAGCCGGGCCTGCTCGGCGTCGTCGGTGCGCCGGCTCCGGGGCGGGGCCGGGCGCTCGCCCTTCGGCACGGCGAGGCCCCGCTCGACGGCCGCGACGAGGGCCTCGCCGTAGCTCCGGCTGGCGTTGTCGCTGAGGCCGCGCACGCTGCGGAGCGCGCCGAGGTCGGCGGGCTTGCGCTGGGCGAGCGTGACGAGGACCTCGTCGGGGACGACGTGCCGGCGCGGCTTGTCGGCGCGGCGGGCCTCCGTCTCACGCCACGCGGTCACCTCGCGCAGCACGGCGTAGTCGCGCGGCGAGAACCCGCGCTTGCCGCGCGCCTTGATGCCGTGGTAGCGCTCGTAGGGGTCGTGCTCGGCGTAGAGCGCCGGGTCGTCGTACTGCGCCATCTCCTCGGCCACCCACGCCTCGCGGCCGGCGGCACGGATGCGCGCGCGGAGCACGTCGAACGCCTCGGGGAGGTAGCGCACGTCGTCGCGGGCGTAGGCGAGTTGAGCCTCGCTGAGGGGCCGGCGCAGCCAGTCCGAGCGCGACTCCCCCTTCGGCAGATGCACCCCGACGGTCTCCTCGACGAGCGCCTGGAGCGAGAGCGTCGCGCTCGTCCCGACGAAGCCCGCCGCAAGCCGGGTGTCGAAGATCGCGCGCGGCGCGCTCGCGTCGTCCCCCCCGGCGGCGCGGTGCAGAATCGTGAGGTCCTGCTGCGCGTCGTGGAGGATTTTGACGACGCCGGGGTCGGCCAGCAGGCCGCCGAGCGGCCGGAGGTCGAGCGCGACGGCGTCGATCAGGAACGTCTCGTCGCGGCCGAGGCCGAGCTGGACGAGGCCGAGGCGCGGGTAGTACGTCCGCTCCCAGACGAACTCGGTGTCGAGCGCCACGCGCTCAGCGGCCCGAGCGCGGTCGAGGAGGTCCTGAAGGGCCGAGGGGGTAGCGATCATGCGTGCGGTGCGTTAAAAAGGCAGAGGCGGACCCCATGCCCGCCCCCACTCGCCATTCGACATTTGCAGCTCGACCCTGCCTAATGTCCCTGCTGGGTCAGCGTCGTGCGGACGGTCTGGAGGAGAATCTGAAAGTCCATGCGCAGGCTCATGTTCTCGATGTAGAAGAGGTCGTACTTGAGCTTCTGGCGGACGTCCTCGAGGTCCTGGTCGTAGCGCCACTTGACCTGGGCGAGGCCGGTGATGCCGGGCTGGACGCGGTGGCGGCGGCTGTAGAGCGGGATTTCGCGCGCCAGCCGTTCGATGAAGTAGGGCCGCTCCGGGCGCGGGCCGACGAGGCTCATCTCGCCCTTGAGCACGTTCCACATCTGCGGGATTTCGTCGAGCCGCAGCGCGCGCAGCACCCGGCCGATCGAGGTGTAGCGCGAATCGCCCTTCTGCGCCCAGACAGGCCCGGTGTGGCGCTCGGCGTCGTCCTCCATCGTGCGGAACTTGTACATCGTGAACTCGCGCCCGTAGCGGCCGGTGCGCGTCTGCCGGTAGATGGCCGGCCCCGCCGAGGTCGTCTTGACGAGCGCGCCGACGAGCAACCACAGCGGCAGCCCGGCCGCCAGAACGGTCGCGCTCACGACGAGGTCGAGGATGCGCTTGGTGCTCTTCTCCCACGCCGGGATCGGCTCCGGGAGCACCTCGATGAGCGGGAGGCCGTACATGTGCTCGGTCCGCGCCATCCCGCCGATGACGGTATAAAAATCCGGCACGAGCTTGAGCGCCACCGAGCGGCCGTCGCAGACGCGGAGCACCTCGTCGAGGTAGACGTGGTCGTCCGGGCCGAGGGCGATCAGCACGTCCTGCACGCCGAGGCGGTCGATGAGGCCGGGGAGCGCGGAGATCGAATGGACGGCGGTCGAGAGGCCGTTGCTGTTGAAGGCCGGCGCGGTGCCGCCCCGTGCCGTGTCGCCGTGCGCGCCAGGGCCGCCCGAGGCCGGGGCGGTGGAGGCCCCGTCGCCGGAGGAGCTGCCCTGTACCGGACCGTCGCCGCCCCAGAGGTAGGCGTCGGCCGCGCCGGCGAGCGCGAGCTCGGCCACGGGGTCCGGCTGGAGGCGGACCGCCCCGACGATCTGGAGACCCGCTGCCGGGTAGCGCGCCACCTCGCGGTAGAGCTGCTCGACCTGCTCGCTCCAGCCGACGATGACGGCCTTGTGGAGACCGTGGCCCCGGAGGATGCGCGCCTTCTGCACGCTGCGCACCGTGAAGCGCCCCAGCTCGGTAAGCCCGAGCACGCACGCCCAGTAGACCGCGATCGAGGTCCGCGCCGCCAGCGGGTCGAGCCGCTCGATGAAGAGCAGGAAGAAGAGCAGCAGCGTCCCGACGGTGACCACCTTGAGCAGCGTCACGAACTCGTCGAAGCGGCTGGCAGCGCGGCGCTCGCGGTAGAGGCCGGCGAACAGGAAGAACACCAGCCAGAAGGCGCACAGCAGCCCCGCCGACGGCAGGGCGAAGACGGAGAGGTCGGGCGACGCGCCGAGCCAGCCCGAGGTGCGGGCGAGCTGGAACGCGACGTAGGCGAGCAGCAGGGCGGCGATGTCGCTGAGGAGCAACGCGGCCAGTTCGGCTTTGCGAGCCACAGGCGTGGTAGAGGTCTGTTACGCGCGTAGCAAGCTAGCGATAGGGCCTGTCCGGTCTGGTGAAGTATCACGGTGGAATAACGCGAAGGTAGTGCTTGCCCGCCAATCATGCAAGCGCAATCGCACTGCCCCATCATAAACGGCAATTTTATCCTGAGAGCATGCTGCACACGGTTTCGATAGCCGGGTATCCGTGTGCCGAGAGGCATACAACGTAGTGCGTACAACGTAAAGGCGCTTTGCCGCCGGGCCTCGTATGGGCCATCTTACGTTTTACGCCCTTACGTCTTACACGACCCTATCCCAGCATCGTCAAGCGGTCTCTCTCCCATAAGCCGTTGCCCCGCAGCCCAGGGCCGCCGTATGCCATTGCACCCCGGCGGGCCGGGCACTAGCTTTGGGCGCTCTGCCTCCGCCATCGCCCCGTGCCGTTGCGCCTTCCCTCCGCCCTCCGCCCTCCGCCCTCCGCCCTCCGGCTCCTCGTCGGCCTCTGCGCCGCGCTCTCGGCGCTCCCGGCGGCGGCGCAGCCGGAGATCGTCCCGGCCGAGCACGCGCTCTACGAGTTCCTCCACCAACAGCGCGTGCGCGGCTACCTCCCCGAGTACCGCCACGAGGCCCGGCCCCTCGGGCGCGGACACCTCGGCCGCCTGCTCGACAGCCTGAGCGCCCGCACCGGCGGCGGCACCCGGCTCGACGCGCCGACGGCCGCCTGGCTCGCCCGCTACCGGCGCGAGATGTCCGAGCCGCCCGAGGCCGTCGCCACCGTGATAGGCGAGGGCGGACGCCTCCGCCTCCCGCTCGGCGCGGAGACCGAGAAGTTCCTCTACTACCACCGCGACGATGACTGGCGGCTGGCCCTCAGCGCCATCGGTCGGTTCCAGGGGCGGGTCTCGGAGGACGGGGCGGCCTACCGGGGGGTCTCCCTCGTCCCGGAGGGCGTCTTCCAGGGTAACTACCGGGGCATCGTTGGGTTCTACAGCGGCACCTTCAACGGGGCGCAGGTCGTCGGCGACACGCGGGTGCTCCAGGCCGATCCCGTGCTGGCCCCGCTCTACTACATCGGCCGCGCCGACATCCCGCCCGGCAACTTCGACCGCGCCACGGCCTCGCTCCGCGCCGCCGGCCGGACGTTCTCGGCCGAGATCGCCCACGAGCGCCTCCTCCTCGGGGCCTCGTTCGGCGACCCGCTCATCCTGACAGAGAACGCCGACACCTTCTCGTTCCTCCGCCTCGGCCTCGACACCCGCGTGGTGCAGTACCAGTTCGTTCACAGCGCGCTCGGCGACCGCTCGTTCGTGGTGCCGGGCGACGAGGGCAGCGGGGTGCTCCTCGGGCCGGAGCGCTACCTCGCGCTCCACCGCCTGGTCCTCAACCCGTGGCACCGGCTGAGCCTCGCCTTCACCGAGATGGTGGTCTACGGGCAGCGCGGGCCGGAGCTGGCCTACCTCAACCCCGTCCTCCCGATCAAGCCCGCCGAGCACGCGCTCTGGGACCGCGACAACTCGCTCTTCACGCTGGAGGCCGTCGTCCGCCCGGCGGCCGGCCTCGAAGCCTACGGTACGTTCCTCGCCGACGACCTCGACGTGGGCCTCCTCGGCGGGCACTCGTTCAACAACAAGTGGGCGGTGCAGGCCGGCCTCGGCGCGGCGCTCGGCCCGGCACTCG
>JBBSMV010000243.1:0-4301 GCA_038232975.1 Rhodothermales bacterium | reverse complement strand
CTCGTCCTCGCCCGCCGCGTGTATCTTCCGGCTCTGGCGTCCTCCACCTGCCCCGCTCCCGGCATGGCGCTCGCGCGCGAAGGGTTCCTCATCATCGCCGGCGTCTCCGTCCTGGCGGTGCTCCTGCTCCTCGCCGGCCTCTGGCTCGGCGGGATCGCCGGGGCCGTGCTCGTCGCGGTCGGCCTCGTGTCGCTGGGCTTCACGCTCTGGTTCTTCCGCGACCCGCGCCGCACCCCGCCCGAGGGCGCGAGCACGCTCATCCTCTCGCCGGCTGACGGCAAGGTGATCGAGATCGTCGAGGAGGACGAGCCGCTCTACCTCCAGGAGCGCGCGCGGCGGCTCTCGATCTTCCTCTCGCCGCTCAACGTCCACGTCAACCGCATCCCCATCAGCGGCGAGGTCGAGTACGAGAACTACTACGCCGGGGAGTACCTCGTGGCGTGGCACCCGAAGGCGAGCCAGCTCAACGAGCGCTCCGAGGTCGGGGTGCGGCACCCGAGCGGGGTGCCGGTGCTCTTCAAGCAGATCGCGGGCAAGGTGGCCCGGCGGATCGTGTGCTACGCCGAGGTCGGGGACCAGGTCGAGGCCGGCGAGCGCTACGGGATCGTGAAGTTCGGCTCGCGGATGGACGTGATCGTGCCGCTCGGGGTGAGGTTCTCCGTCGAGCTCGGCGACCGGGTGGCCGGCGGCGAGACGGTGATCGGGCACCTGCCGCCCGCGGGGGACGGTGCCGACGCCGAGCGCGCGCTCGCCACTGGAGCCTCGGGCTGATGGCCGACGCGTCCGCTCCCGAGCCTCTGGGCGAGCGCCGGCTGCCGGGTGCCGCGCCGCGGCCTCGCGCACCCGGCCCGGTCCTGCGGCAGCGCCGCCGCCGCGTGATCCGGGGCGTGCCGCCGGTGGCGGTGCCGAGCTTCTTCACGCTGATGAACCTGCTCAGCGGGTTCTTCTCGATCATCCAGACCTCGGACGGCAACCTCGAGGCCGCCGCCTGGCTCGTCGTCCTGGCCGCGTTCTTCGACCTCCTCGACGGGCTGATGGCCCGCCTCGCCCACGTCTCGACCGAGTTCGGCCTCGAGCTCGACTCGCTCAGCGACGTCGTCTCGTTCGGGGTCGCGCCGTCGTTCCTGCTCTACGAGTTCGGGCTGAGCCAGCTCGGGCCGATGTGGGGCGGGCTGCTGGCGAGCCTGCCGGCGCTCTTCGGGGCCGTCCGCCTGGCGCGCTTCAACACGCTCGCCAGCCCCGACGAGAAGCAGGCCTACTTCACCGGCCTCCCGATCCCGGCGCAGGCCGGCACCGTCGTCGTCTTCATCCTGACGTTCGCCGATTTCCCGTGGTTCGACGTGCTGGAGCGGCGGCAGATCTCGGTGCTCATCACGCTGGTGATGGTGCTCTCGGCGCTGATGGTCTCGCCGGTCCGCTTCCCGGCGCTGCCGCAGCCGAACCGGGCCAACCTCCGGGCCTACCCGAGGCGGTTCCTGGCCTTCGGGGTCGGCCTCCTGCTGACGCTCTTCCTCCAGGAGGTCGGGCTGCTGATCGCGGCGGTCGTGTATCTTGCCCTCGGGATCGGCGGCGCGCTCCGCTGGGCCGTCCGCGCCGCCTCGGAAGACGATTGAGTCGTGATTCGTGAAACGTGATTCGTGAGGGCGATCACCCAAATGGTGGAGACAAGATCCACAAATCACGTTTCACGAATCAATTGCACGGCTGTCCCACATCGTTACGCTGAATCCGCCTCCCCTCTGACCTCGCGCGCCGTGTTCAAAGCCACCGTCCGCATCACGCTCCGCCCCTCGATCCTCGACCCGCAGGGCAAGGCCGTCCGCCACGCCCTCCACAGCCTCGGCTACGCCGCCGTCGCGGACGTCCGCACCGGCAAGCTCGTCGCGCTCTGGATTGACGCGGCCGACCGCGCCGAGGCCGAGCGCGTCGCGCGCGAGGCGGCCGAGAAGCTGCTCGCCAACGGGGTGATGGAGGACTTCGCCGTCGAGCTCGAGGAAGTCGAGGCGGCCTCGGCATGACGGAGCCGCTGCCCCGGTTCGGTCCCGTCGCCCCGCCGGCCCGCCCGGTGGCCCCCGACGTGGCCGTCGAGGACGAGACGGAGGACCGCGTCACGACGCCGTGGCGGGTGATCCTCTACAACGACGAAATCCACACGTTCGAGGAGGTCATCCGGCAGGTCGTCAAGGCGACGCGCTGCTCGCTCGCCCGCGCCGAGCGCCACGCGTGGACGGTCCACACCGAGGGCAAGGACCGGGTCTACGAGGGCGAGTTCGAGGACTGCTTCCGCGTGCAGGGCGTCCTCCGCGAGATCGGCCTCGTGACGGAGATCGAAGGGTAGGGGGTTGTGGGTTCGAGGTCGGAGGTGACACACTCCAAACCTACAACCTCGAACCCCCTACCTCATAATCAGGTAGCTCAGCTTGACCAGGAACACGTTCTCGGGGTAGAGGCCGAACGTGTCGCTGAGCTGCGTCGTCGTGGGCGTATCGAAGGGCGAGGCGGCCGGGTCGTCGGCGAAGCGGCCGGCGGCGTCCTCGCCGAAGCGGTGGTGGCTCCAGACGACGAAGAGCGCCGAGCCGGGGCGGTACTCCCAGCGGACGACGGCGTTCGAGATGAGCGACTCCAGCGCGAAGGCGCGGCGCTTCGGGTAGGCGTCGAACGGGCGGAGGTCGTCGGGGCCGGCGAGCAGGGTGAAGTCGCGGTAGCGCCCGCGTGCGGCGAAGAGCTGGGTGAAGAGTTGCAGGGAGAGGTTTGGGCGGAAGGTGACGCTCGTGCGGAGGGCGAGGTCCAGCTCTCGGGTGTCGCGCGCGCCGAAGACGGGGAGGAAGTAGCGGCCCGCTTGCTCGTTGTAGGTCCCGACGCCGTCGAGCACGCCGTCGAGCGTGCCGCCGTCGTCGGAGGGGACGAGCGCCTCGGGGTCGCCCGCGCCGTCGTCCGCGCCGATGGCGAAGCCGGCGTCACTCTGGCGGAGCGCCTCGTTGGCGGCCCACGCGATCACGCCGTCGTCGGCCTCGTAGCGGGCTTCGAGGGCGAGGTCGAGCCGGTCGCTCGCGTTCCAGGCGAGCTCGAGGCCGGCCGCCCAGCCCAGCCCGCCGTCCTCTTGGAAGCTCAGCCCGGCCTCCGGCTCGAACCGGAAGCGGCGGCGCGAGTCGCTCTCGTAGTCGGCGCTCAGGCTGAGGCTTCGGCGGTTGCGGACGAGGCCGAGGCCGCGCGTCTCGCGGACGTCGAACCCGCCGGCCCCGCCGAGGCCGAGCCGGAGGCCGACCTCGCTGAAGTCGCGCAGCTCGAGGTCCGTCGAGGCCGAGCCGGAGAAGCCCCGGCTGACGCGCCCGGCGTAGCTCCACGTCTGGTCGGCGAAGAGGCTCAGGCGGACGCGGCGGAACGGGCCGACGGCGTCGCCACCGCCCAGGTACGTGCTGCCGCCGCCGCCGAGCCGGACGAGGTCGTTCTGCTGGAGGCGGCCGAGGTCGTTGGGGCGGAACGCGTCGGAGTAGACCCGCAGCCCGGTGCCCCACGTGGTGGTGCCGCGGATCTTGTCGAAGCCGGTATAGACCCCGAAGCCGGCCTCCCGGTCGTCGCCGCCGACGTGGCTGAGCGTGGCGGCCCCGTCCCAGCGGTAGGTATCATCGGCCACGCGAAGCTCCCAGTCGCCGCCGCCGACGAGCGCCCGGGTGGCGCCGGTCGCGGTCTCGGTGTCGAGCGCGTCGAAGTAGGTCAGCCCGGCCCCGACGAACGAGCGCCCGCGCAGCTCCTGCTTGAGGCGGGCGGCCCCGAAGAGCCGCTCCGGCGCGAATGCGTCGCCGGTGAGCGCCGAGAGCACGCCGACCGAGAGGCCGCCGCTGGAGCGCCCGGTGAGCTTGGCCGCGCCGATGACCGGCGCGCCGGCCCCAATCCGCCGGGTGTAGAGCAGCCGCCCGTCGCGCCCGCTGTCGAGGGTGTAGTCGAAGATCGCGGTGCCTTCGAGGAAGAACGGGCGGCGCTCCTCGAAGACCGTCTCGAAGGTCGAGAGGTTGAGCACGGCGGGGTCGGCCTCGACCTGCCCGAAGTCCGGGTTGACCGCCGCGTCGAGGATGAGGTTCGAGGCGAGGCCGAGCTTGAGGTCGGCCCCGAGGTCAGCCCCGAGCGAGGCGTCGGCAGTGCCGGGACGGGTGGCGTCCTCGAACGTGCGAGCGCGGCTGAGCGTGTAGGGGGTGAGCTGGAGCGTCCGGCGCGGGGCGATCCCGCGGAGGCCTTCGAGCCGGCCGGCGATGAACCCGGCCCCCTGGTTCTCGCGCGTGACCGGCTGCCAGAAGGCCTCCTCG
>JBBSMV010000242.1:0-4336 GCA_038232975.1 Rhodothermales bacterium | reverse complement strand
TTCGGCCTCTGCTCGGCTGTTAGAGATCGGGGGAGATCCTAGCTCAGGATCGCTCCGAACCGCTTATGATCCGTGCGCGGGTGAGTTCCGCAACGTCCTGCCGCTCGGGCGTTTTGCCGCACGGCGAGGGCGGTGCTGCGGAGGATAAATATGGAGGCTGGGGCGCGGAAACGAAAGCGGTTCCGCCTCTGTCGTCCCGCCGCCGCGCCGAACGGTCGCAGACGCCACCCGAACGGCTGTGCCGCCGGACGGCCCGGCTAGTCGAAGAGCGCGGCGACGAACGCGGCGCGGTCGAAGACCTGGAGGTCCTCGATGCCTTCGCCGACCCCGATATACTTTACGGGAATCTGGAACTCGTTGGAAATGCCAATCGCAATGCCCCCTTTCGCCGTACCGTCGAGCTTGGTGAGCACGAGGCCGGTCACGTCAACGCTCTTGGTGAACTCCTCGGCCTGGCGGATCGCGTTCTGGCCCGTCGAGGCGTCGAGCACGAGGAGCACCTCGTGCGGCGCGCCGGGCACCTGGCGGTCCATGACTCGCTTGACCTTACTCAGCTCGTCCATCAGCCCGCCCTTCGTGTGGAGCCGCCCGGCGGTGTCGATCAGCACCACGTCCGAGCCACGCGAGTTGGCGGCGGCGAGGGTGTCGAAGGCGACGGCAGCGGGGTCGGCCCCGTGGTGCTGCCGGACGACCGGCACGCCGGCGCGCTCCGCCCAGATTTCGAGCTGCTCGGCGGCGGCGGCGCGGAACGTGTCGGCCGCGCCGAGGAGCACCGACTTGCCCGCCTCACGGTAGCGGTGCGCGATCTTGCCGATGGACGTCGTCTTGCCGACCCCGTTGACGCCGACGACCATGATGACGTGCGGGTGGTTCGGGAGCGGCGCGGCGAAGCCTGTCCCGGACGCCGATCCGGGATCGGCCGGCCGCTCGGGGGCCGCCGTGAGGAGCAGGTCGGCGATCTCCTCGCGGACGAGGCCGGTGAGCTCGGCGGTCGAGACGTACTTGTCGCGCGCCACGCGTGCCTCGATCCGGCGGATGATGTCAACGGTCGTCTTGACGCCCACGTCGCTGGTGACGAGGACCTCTTCGAGGTCGTCGAGGACCTCGTCGTCCACCTGGTCCTTGCCCGCCACAGCGCGCGTGAGCTTGCCGAAGAGGCTGGAGCGCGTTTTTTCGAGGCCTTCCTCGAGGCGCTCCTGCTCTTTTTCCTTTTTGCCGAAGCCGAACAGGGCCATTGGGTTTATTGAGTGATTGGGGGATTTAGTGGTTGAGCGATTGGAAGGCTTTTAAGAGCGGAAGGATGGAAGTGAGGAAGAGCTCTGGAGTCTACCGCAGAGCCACTCTTCCCACTTCACGTTCGTCCCTCCCTCCGCCCTTTCTCTTCCCTCTTTTCCCTCTCTTCTCTCCTTTCCTTCCGTTCCCTCCACTCCGAAGCAGCTTACCCGGCGACGTGGTCTTCCTGATGCACCGCCCGCGCATTTTCGGGGAGGCGGTCCGAGAGGACGCGGTCGCGCGCGTCCACGGGGACGGCGGGGCCGAGGCGCATCACGAGCGCGAAGCGGTGGAGGTAGCGGGCCAGCGAGTAGGCGAGGAGCGCCGTCGTCGTCCAGACGCACGCCATCAGCACGGGGGCGTCGGCGCGCAGGAGCGCCGCGAGGATCGTGACCGCCAGCGCCGTCACGGCGACCTTGCCGCTCCAGAGGCTCATCATCACGTAGCCGAGCCGCCGCGTCTGCACGAGGCCACCGGCGGCGATCACGGCGTCGCGCAGGATCACGCAGCCGACGAACCAGACTGGGAGCGCCGGGCCGAGCGCCGGCGGGCGGAGCACGAGGGCGAGCGTCACGGCGGCGGCGGCGAGCTTATCGGCCGTCGGGTCGAGGATTTTGCCCCACTCGGAGACGGACCCACTCCAGCGGGCGACCTTGCCGTCGAGCCAGTCCGTCGCGACGGCGAAGAGGAGCAGGCCCATCAGCCAGGCGAACGGCTCGCCCCGGTAGACGAGCACGGCAATCGGCCCGACGAGCGCGGCACGGACGAGGGTCAGCCCGTTCGCTACCGTCCAGAACCGGCCGAGGTCGGGGAAGCCGGGGCGCACCGTGACGGAACGGGCGGCGGGAGACAGAGGAGCAGGCATACCGAGCGGGACGAGAAAGCGGCGAAAAAGATACGATGTGACTTCGCAGGGCTGGGGCGGCTAAGGCGAAGGTCACGGGCGGATCGGATGCGTTCTTTGCAAAAGGCGAGACGCCCGCGCCCGGCCGAGGCGTCCGTAGGTTTTGCCCTATCACACTTCGTGCCTCTATGCTCGCCTTCTTCGCCGCCGCGCTCGCCGTGCAGACCGGCTGCTGGCTCCTCCTCGGTGTCGGGTTTCGCCGCGCCCGTGTCGGTCGTCGTGGCGGCGCGGGACGAGGAGGCGCGGCTGCCAAACCTCCTGGCGGCCCTCGCGGAGCAGACCTACCCCGCGTTCGAAGTGGTCGTCGTGGACGACGCGTCGGACGATACGACGGCGGCGCTCGCCGGGGGCCTCGCCGCGCAGGACGAGCGCTTCCGGCTCGTGCGGGGGACCGATCCCCGCGATCCCCGGAAGAAACACGCCCTCGCGCGCGGCATCGCCGCTGCCCGTCACGAGCGCCTCGCCTTCACCGACGCCGACTGCGCGCCGCCGCCGAGCTGGCTCGGTGCACTCGCCGCCCACGCTGCCGCCGCACCGGAGGCTGTGCTCGTCGGCTACGGTCCCCTTCGCGCGCGGCCCGGCGTGCTGAGCGCCTTTGTCCGCTACGAGACGCTCGTGACGGCGCTGCTGACGGCGGCGGCCGTCGGGCTGGGCCGGCCCTACATGGCCGTCGGCCGCAGCTTCAGCTACCCCCGGTCGGTGTTCGAGCGCGTCGGTGGCTTTGCGCACCAGATACACTCGCTCTCGGGCGACGACGACCTGCTCGTCCAGGAGGCGCACCGCCACGGCGTCCCCGTTCGCTACGTCTTCGACCCGGCATCGTTCGTCCCAAGCGAGGCCCCGGCGACCTGGGGCGCTTGGGCGCGGCAGAAGCTCCGCCACACCTCGGCCGGGAGGCACTACGACCGCGCCGTTCAGGCCGCCCTCGCCGTCTTCCACGCCTCGAACCTGGCAGTGTGGCTGGCCCCGCTGTTCCTCGGGTGGACGGGCGCGGGGCTGCTCGCGGCGCGCTTCCTCGCGCAGCGCGCCGTGCTCCGCGACGCCGCCCACACCTTCAGCGAGTCCGACCTGATGCTGCCGCAGCCGCTGCTCGACGGGCTGTACGTGCTCTACAACGCACTCCTCGCCCCGCTCGGGGTCCTGCTCACCCCGAAGCGGTGGTAAACTCCGGCGCTCAGGACTCTTCTTCACCCACAGCCCGCAGGGCCTCCCCATACAGCGCGTCGCTCATCCAGAAATTCCC
This sequence comes from Rhodothermales bacterium, assembly GCA_038232975.1. GTDB lineage: Bacteria > Bacteroidota > Rhodothermia > Rhodothermales > JANQRZ01 > JANQRZ01. Next base: position 917 of record JBBSMV010000242.1, on the reverse strand, counting down.
TGCCCGAAGCGCATCGAGGTGCGGTTTGAGGGCGGGGATATATCTCTTCTGCTTCGCCTGAATCAGCAGCCCGACGATGCCCGTCACCCGGTCTCCCATCGCCCGCGCCCCCTTCCGCCCCCGCAGCTCATCGATCAATAGCCGGTCGGCACCAAGTTCCACGTAGAGTGCTACCGCCTCGACCTCTCCCGGATCGAGCACGCCGTGCAACTGCCGGGTGAGGGCGGAGTCTGTCACCGACCGGCGACCGATCCACTCTGCCACACGCGTCTCAGTATCCCCCGGCCGACCTGCTCCGGCCTCAGTTCCTTCTCGGTAGACGGCCCCGGGGACGTACACAATCTCGTGCCGCCGGCGGAGCAGGTCGAACTGCCCGATAGCAGCGAGGTTGACGAGAGGCGTCGTATTGCAGACGGCGATCACGGCTGCGGTGCCGCGTCCCGCCTCGCCACCTCAAGGTCGTGCGCCAGCTCCTCGTAGTCGTAGGAGGGCACCCGGCGCTCAGCCAGCAGCCGCTGAAAGTCGAAGCGGCTCATGCCGACCAGGCGGGCGCCCTGCGCGGTGGTCAGCCGCTGCTCGCGGCAGAGCGCGACCGCCAGCTCCAGGCGGAGTTCCTCTTCGGTAAGCCCCGCTGCCTCCGCGAGGTCCGTTGCCACCTTGATCGTCATAGCATGGCTCGTCTACTTTTGCGGATGCGATGTGCTCGGGAAACTACCGAATCCGATGCTTTCTATGCTGCATCGCAGTCGTGCCGCAGACCGGACTGGCCGAGGTTCCTAGGCTCTGTTCGGAAACTCGAAGAGGCTGTCATCCCGGACCCCGATCCGGGATCGCACGGGGCCTGAGGTGCCGTTCTGAGATGGGCTTCGCCGCTGCTGCGCGGTCTGCAACGAGTTCAGGATGACACCAAAGGGAGT
>JBBSMV010000241.1:0-4356 GCA_038232975.1 Rhodothermales bacterium | reverse complement strand
GTTCGTCGCCTACACCCAACTGGCCGACGCCATCGAGTCGGGCCTGCTCCAGCCCAAGACGGTGGTCATGGCGACGTTCGCGCTCTGCGGCTTCGCCAACCTCTCGTCCATCGGGATTCAGATCGGGGGGATCGGGCCGCTCGCGCCGGAGCGGACGGGCGAGATCGCCGCGCTCGGCCTCCGCGCCGTCTTCGCAGGCACCCTCGCCAACCTGATGACTGCCACGATCGCCGGCGTCCTCGTCGGCTGAGGCTCCGCGCGCGGTCTCGCGCGTTGAAGCGGCCCCCACCTCGTCCTGTCCGCTATGGAACCCGTCGAACCGCCTCGCCCTCGTCCCTTCCGCGGCCGCCTCACGCGCTGGCGCAGCGCGCTGGAGACGCTGGCCGCCGAGCGCCCCGTCTTCCTGGCCTTCTGCGTGTTCCTCGGGGCCACGGCCGTCGTCCTCCCGCTCTCGCTCCCCTACTACCTCAGCGACCCCGACGGCTTCGCCGAGGCGATCCTGAGCGAGGCCCACGGGATGCTGTTCGACCTCCTCGTGATCGGCTGGTTCATGCTGTGGCTCAACCGGCTGGCCGAGCGCCGCCTCCGTAGCAACCGCTACCGCGAGGAGATTGACGACTACCTCGGCTGGCGCTCGGCGGAGGCCACGCACCGCATCGCCGGCAACGTCCGGCGGCTCAACCGCAACGGCGTCCGCCGGGGACTTCGGCTGACTGAGGCCTACCTCCGGGGGGCCAACCTCGCCGGGGCCTCCCTCGAAGCGGCGGACCTCTGGGGGGCGGACCTCCAGGGCGCGCAGCTCGGCGGCGCGCAGCTCGGCGGGGCCAGCCTCGCCGGGGCCGACCTCAAGGGGGCCGACCTCGAACGCGCCTCGCTCGTCCGGGCCGACCTGCGCGGGGCCAACCTCACCGAGGCCGACCTCGAGCGGGCCTTCCTCGAGGAGGCCGACCTGCGCGGGGCGACGCTCACCGGGGCCGACCTGCAGTTCACCTCGCTGCCGGGCGCGAACCTCGAGCGCGCCCGGCTGATCGGCGCGAACCTCCGCGGCACCCACCTCGAACGGGCCAACCTCCGCGGGGCCGACTTCGAGGGGGCCACCCTCCACGGCGCGAGCCTCGACGGCGCGACCCTCCACGACGCCCGCTTCGCCGACGCCGACCTCGAACGGGCCGACGTCACGGGGGCCGCGCTGCCCGAGGGCGACGCGCTCGCCGCCCTCTTCGCCGAGGCCCGCTCGCTGGCCGGGGCCAAGCTCGCGCCCGAGGTCGAGCGCGCGCTGCGGGCAAGCCACCCGCACCTCTTCGGCCGCGTCCCGGCCTGAGGCTATTTGTTTATCCAGACACGCAGGAGCGAGATGAGCTGGTCCACGTTGACCGGCTTCGTGATGTAGTCCGACGACCCCGAGGCGATGCACTTCTCGCGGTCGCCCTTCATCGCCTTGGCGGTGACCGAGATGATGGGGAGGGTCTCGAACTGCGGGAGCCGGCGGATGGCGCGCGTCGTCTCGTAGCCGTCCATGCCGGGCATCATCACGTCCATCAGCACGGCGTCGATGTCGCCGGCCTTCTGGAGGAAGTCAATGCCGTCGCGGCCGTTCTCGGCGTAGACGACCTCCATCTTGTGCCGCTCGAGCAGGCTCGTCAGCGCGAAGATGTTGCGGATGTCGTCGTCGACGATGAGGACCTTCTTGCCGGCGAGCGAGCTCTCCGGCCGGTGCAGCCGCTCGAGCCGGTTGCGGTGGGCCGCCGGGAGGTCGGCCTCGACGCGGTGGAGGTAGAGCGCGGTCTCGTCGAGCAGCCGGTCGAAGGCCTCGACGTCTTTGGCGACGATGGCCTCGGCGGTCTTGTGGAGGCGGGCGGCCTCCTCGGGCTTGAGGTCGCGCCCGGAGTGCACGATGATCGGGAGGTTCGTCAGCCCCAACTCGCCGCGGATGCGGTCGATCAGGTCGAAGCCCGACATGTCCGGCAGGCCGAGGTCAACGAGGGCGCAGTCGAAGTGCCCGGTCGAGAGCGCGGTCAGGGCCTCTTCGCCGAACGCGACACCGGTCATCAGCACGTCCTCGCCGCCGATGAACTCCTCGATGAGCCGCCGCTGCGGCTCGTTGTCCTCGACGACGAGGAGCCGTCGGACCGACCGCTCGGCGAGGTCCTTCATGCTCTCGACCGTCGCGATCACCGACTCCCGCGTGACGGGCTTCTGGAGCTGGGCCACGGCCCCCTTGCGCTTCGAGCGCGGCAGCGCGTCGGCGACCGAGACGATCTGGACGGGGATGTGGCGGGTGTCGGGGTTGTTCTTGAGCCGGTCGAGCAGCGTCAGCCCCTGCATACCGGGGAGATGGATGTCGAGCGTGATGGCGTGGGGCTTGTAGCGGCGCACGGCCGCGAGGGCGGCCTCGCCGTGGCTGGCGACGACGGCCTTGAACCCCTTCTCGTGGGCGATGTCGATGAGGATGCGTGCGAAGCCCGGGTCGTCCTCGACGATCAGGAGGACGCTGTCGTCCGGCCCGATGTGCTCATGGTCGTCGAGCGCCGAGCCGGCCTGCGGGCGAGGGCGCGCCGGGGCCTCGGCCTCGTCGGTGGCCTCAGGCTCTGCCGGGGCCGGTGCGGAGTTCTCTGCGGGGGCCGTGCGCCCGACGGGCGGCGAGGGCGCCGTCTCGGTCGGCACGCTCACGCGCACGGCCGCACCGTCCCCGCTCGGGTCGGCCGGAGGCGGCGCTTCGCCCTCGGGCGCTTCCTCGTCGTGGTAGGCGAGCGTGGTTGAGGTGTAGGTCGCCGGCAGGTAGAGCGTGAAAGCGCTGCCCTCGTCGGGCGCGCTCGCCAGGTGGATCTCGCCGCCGAGGAGGCGGGCGATCTCACGGCTGATCGAGAGGCCGAGGCCGGTGCCGCCGTAGTTCCGGGTCACCGAGCCGTCGGCCTGCTGGAAGGCCTCGAAGATCACCTTCTGCTTGTCCGGCGAGATGCCGACGCCGGTGTCGCGCACCGTGAACCCGAGGACGGCCTCGGCGTCGAGCAGGCTCTCGGTGTGCAGCTCAGCATCCCCGGCGGCGTGCATCTCGAGCGTGACGCTCCCCTCGTGGGTGAACTTGAACGCGTTCGAGAGGAGGTTCTTGAGGACCTGCTGGAGCCGCTTCGAGTCGGTCTCGACGGTCGCCGGCAGGCCGTCGGCGATCTCGACCTCGAAGTCTAGCCCCTTCTCGTTGGCGACCTCGCCGAACATCCGCTGCATGTCCTCGCCCAGCCCGGCGAGCGGGACCGACTCGACGTCGACGGCCATCGCCCCGGACTCGATCTTCGAGAGGTCGAGGATCTCGTTGATCAGCCCGAGGAGGTCGGAGCCGGACGAGTGGACGGTCTCGGCGTACTCGACCTGCTTCGGGGTGAGCGTCTGGTCGGGGTTCTCGGAGAGCATCCGGCTGAGGATGAGCATCGAGTTGAGCGGGGTCCGCAGCTCGTGGCTCATGTTGGTGAGGAACTCGGACTTGTACTTCGAGGTGAGCGCGAGCTGCTCGGCCTTGTCCTCGACGGCGCGGCGGGCCTGGTCGAGCGCGCGGTTCTTGCGCTCGACCTCGGACTTCTGCTCGGCCAGGAGGTGGGCCTTGTCCTCGAGCTCGACGTTCGTCTGCTGGAGCGCCTCCTGCTGCTGCTTGAGGAGGTCTTCGGACTCGCGGAGGCTCCGCGCCTGCTGCTCCAGCCGCCGGTTCGTCTCGGTCAGCTCGCGCTGCTGGTCCTGGAGCTCCTCGGTGAGGCCCTGCGACTGCGCCAGCAGCGCCTCGGTCCGCATGTTGGCCTCGATCGAGTTGAGCACGATGCCGATCGACTCCGTGAGTTGGTCGAGGAAGGTGAGGTGGTTCTGGTTGAACGCCTGGAACGACGCCAGCTCGATGACGGCCTTGACCTCGCCCTCGAACAAGACCGGGAGGACGACGATGTTGCGCGGCGGCGCGGACCCCAGCCCGGAGTTGACCTGGACGTAGTCGTCCGGCACGTCGGTGAGCAGGATGCGGTCCTTTTCGAGGACGCACTGCCCGACGAGCCCCTCGCCCGGGCGGAACTGGTTGGCGAGGCCGCGGCGCTCGCGGTAGGCGTAGGTGGCGAGCAGCCGGAGGATCGGCTCGGACTCGGACTCGATCTCCTCGGCCGTGTAGAACGCGCCGTGCTGGACGTTCACGAGCGGGGCGAGCTCGGAGAGGATGAGCTTCGAGACGGTGTGGAGCTCCTTCTGGCCCTGCAAGAGCTGGGTGAACTTGGCGAGGTTCGTCTTGAGCCAGTCCTGCTCCTGGTTCTTGTGGGTGGTGTCCTTGAGGTTGCGGATCATCTCGTTGACGTTGTCCTTGAGGTCCGCCACCTCGCCCGCCGC
>JBBSMV010000240.1:0-4431 GCA_038232975.1 Rhodothermales bacterium | reverse complement strand
CTCTAAACGGAGCCGTGGACCCTCGGTTTCAGTAATTTATGAAAGTTGTACCTCCGGTTAGCCGAAGCTACGGCGAGGCAGGGTCCCACCCCCAGGGCGATCGCCTACTCCGAGACCGCCCGGCGGTAAACCCCCGGGGTGACAAGCAACTGGACGCTGAAGCGGCCTGTGCTCGGCACGAGCACCAGCCCCCTGGGGGCTGCGCTATCAGCCGGGGGCTTCAGACCCCGGCGGTGGCGAGGCCAACCGAGTAGGCGATAGCCCTGGTCCCACCCCGTGCAGCCCTGAGCGAATCGGGCGAGCGGGTGTATATTTCGGTGCCTGGCCCGGGTGGCGGAATTGGTAGACGCGACGGACTCAAACTCCGTTGGCCGCGAGGCTGTGCGGGTTCGAGTCCCGCCTCGGGTACACGTCGCGCTCTGCTCTCGCCGGAGGACGCTCACGAAGAAGCCACCTCGTCCTCGTCGACGACGAGCGAGGTCTCCATGCCGGGGGCGAAGACGGTGATCATGTCGCACGTCGCCTTGTAGAGCATCAGCATCACCGAGATGAGCGTGCCGCCGAGCAGCGCCGAGCAGCCCATCACGGCGTAGTAGATCGCGTCGTACCACCCCGCCGTCACCCGGTCGGCCTCGCCGAACGACATCGAGAGCAGCAGCAGCAGGACCGTCGCCCCGATGAAGGCGATGGTGTCGATGAGGGCGATCTGCCGGACGCGCTGGTAGTGCGCGGCCTTGAGATCGCGGTCGGTGCCGCCGCTGACGCTCAGCAGCGTGAGCATGAGGGCGAGGGTCGTCGCCGAGGCGGCCATCACGCCGGAGCAGAGGAACCGCGTCGTCGGGAGCGACTCTTCCAGCAGAACCTGGGCCTCGCTCGCGCTGAGCCGGCCCGAGAGGATCACGATCACCCCGGTCACGGCGGCAGCGATGGCCCCGCCGACGAGCGCGTGCCGGAGGTCTATCTGAAGCTGCGCGAGAGCTTTTTGGTCGTCGTCGTCCTGCTCGTCGGTGCTCTGGCTATCGGACATCGAGGAAGTGTTGGGGAGAGGGGGGAAAAGTACGGCACGCACGCCGGGGGTGGCAAGGCGCGAAACCAACAAGCGTGCCGGAGTGGCGGGGAAAGCCGGGCAGGCGGCGCTTGCCTCGCGCGTGCACCGTCTCGGCCTCCCAACCTCGTCCTCACGGTACCGGGGTGCCTCCCCCCGCACCTGGCGACGCGGGGCTTTTCCTGCGTCCCTCCTTCTTTCCTCGCCGCTCCGCGCGCGGAGACAGACGCTCAGAGAGCGTTGAGGACCTGACTCCTCCCTTGAGGGAGGTGGCCGCGAAGCGGACGGAGGGCGTCGCTCGGTGCCCCGCGCCACCCCGGACACCCCCACCCGCTCGCGCGGGAGCCCCTTCCAGGGAGCGGAAACAGCCTCCGTCTATACACCGCAACGCCCTCTCAGGCCGGCGCTCGCGCCGGGCGGCCCGGGCGGGCCAGCAGGTACTCCCAGTCTACGCGCCCCGTGAGCTGCATCACCCCGAAGAGCGTCACGATGCAGAGCGCCGTGATCGTCAGCCCGGTGTAGCCCTCCAGGAAAAACGTGTAGGCGAACCCGACGAGGTAGACGAGCTGCGCCAGCCCGACCTCGACGAGCGCGAAGCGCGCCCCCGTCACGAGCCGCATGTACGACACCACGAGGCCGACTGACACCGCCGAGCACACCGCCACGGCGAGGTGCACCGAGACGTGGTCCACGAGGTAGGAGAGCAGGAGGTGGAAGGCGAAGAACGACGCGCCGAGGAAGAAGTAGTGCATCGGGTGGAGACGGACGCCGCGCATCAGGCTGAACACGAAGAGGAGGAAGAAGAACAGGAACAGCGAGACCGGCGCGAAGAACGTCACCCGGCTCACCCACGGCCCCGGGTTGAGCCGCTCGGGCATCGCCATGCCGATCCCGGCATCGGCGACGAGGTGCTCGTAGCGCCAGTCCAGCCGCCAGCCGTCGGCGGTGCGCGCCTTCTCGCTCGCCGCCAGCGTCGCGGCCGGGAAGTCTATCTTGCCGAAGTCGGTCGTCAGCGCGAGGTGGAAGGCGCGGACCTGGGCGGTGCGCTCGCCGAAGCCGTAGCGCCAGGTCTCGGTCCCCTGCGAGCGGTAGCCGACCTGGAAACCGATGGCCTCGCCCGGCTCCAGCGCGACCTCGCGGACGGCATAGCCGTCTTCCATCACGGCGTCGCGCTCGGGCTGCCCCTCCACGGCAAACCGGAAGTCGTCGAGCACGGGCGCGCCCGTCGGGAAGGTGTAGCGGATGCGGAAATGGGCCGGCTCGTCGGTGTCGTTGCGGACCTGGTAGCGCCCGGCGAAGCGGACCTCGTAGGTCGGGTGCCAGAGCAGCCCCTTCTTGCGGTGCTCCAGCGCGAGGTCCGCCCGGAGGTCGCTCGCCGCGAGCGGGTGCGCCTCGGCGCGGACGCGCCCAACGGTCTCGGTCGTCGTCTGCCCGTCTACGACGCGGGTGACGGTCTCTTCGTAAGGCACGAGGCGCTCGACGAGCGGGGCCTGCTGGACCTGCGGCCCACCCCAGAGCGCGCCGACGGCATCGCGCGTGGCGGCGTCCTGCTCGTGGGTGCGGACGGTGACGGCCCCGCCGAGGATGAACCAGGCGACGGTGGTGCAGCCGAAGATGAAGGCGATGGCGAGGATGTGTTTGATCATGTCGGTTGGAGGTCTGGAGTTAGAGGTTGGAGGTTTGGGGTCAGAGGTTCAGGGAAGTCGCGTCCAGGAGCAGAGCTAGTCGTCGCGCGTGGTGACCGTAGGGGCGCAAGGCATTGCGCCCGGTTCGAGACTGGCACCCTGCCCCGTACTGCTGCCGTCGCCGAGGCCGCCGAAACGTCGGTCCCGACCGTGGAAGGCGGCGATGGCCGCGGCGAGGTCGGCAGCGGTGAAGTCCGGCCAGAGCGTGTCGGTGAAGACGAGCTCGGCGTAGGCGCATTCCCAGAGCAGGAAGTCGCTGAGGCGTTGGTCGCCCCCGGTGCGGACGAGGAGGTCCACGTCGGGGGCCGTCGGGCTGTGCATCGCCTCGGCGAGCGCGGCGGCGAACACCGCCCGGCTCGGCGGTGCCTCGCGGACGAGGCCGGCGGCGCGGCAGAGCGCGTCCCGAGCCGAATAGTCAATGGCGAGGCGGAGGGTCAGGCCCGTGCCGGCCCGCGTCTCCCACTCGGCGCGCGCGACGGCGGCGCGGACCGCCCCCGGCAGCCGGTCGCGCCGCCCGATGACGTGGAGGCGGACGCCCTCGCGCTTGAGCCGCGGAAGCTCGGCGAGGAGAAAGCGCCGGAGCAGGCCCATCAGTGCCGTCACCTCAGGCTGGGGCCGTTTCCAGTTGTCGGAGGAAAACGCGTAGAGCGTGAGCGTCCCAAGCCCGAGGCCCGGCGCGGCCTCGACGACGCGGCGCACGGCCTCGACCCCGGCGCGGTGGCCGGCCGACCGGGGCAGCCCGCGCCTCGTCGCCCAGCGACCGTTGCCGTCCATGATGAGTGCGGCGTGGAGTAGAGCAGGAGAGGGTTTCATAAACAACTTTGCTTTGTAAAGTGAAGAATGAAAAAGAGAGGCCGCCTCGGCGGAGTCGGGAGTCGGGAGTCGGGAGTCGGGAGTCGGGAGTCGGGAGTCGGGAGTCAAGAAAACCGTCAAAGTTAGCGAGGCCGTCGCGCTTCGGGCCACCATCGGCTGTCTCACCGTCTGCCGGCACTCCGTCACCGCCGGGCCGTCTCGATGATGGCTTCCATCTGATCGAGGTAGGCTTCGAGCGCGCGGCGGCCGGCGGCGGTCAGCTCGAACTCCGTGCGCGGGGTGCGGTCGTCGAAGAACTTGCGGCAGGCGAGGTAGCCCGCGTCTTCGAGCTTGCGGGCGTGGACGCTCAGGTTCCCGTCCGTCGTGCCGAGCACGGCCTTGAGGTCGCCGAAGGCCATCGCCCCGCCGGCGGCGAGGGCGCTGACGATCCCGAGCCGCATCCGCTCGTGGATCAGCTTGTCGAGAGTCGGGGCCGGCGTGGTCGCTGCTTTGCGTTTGGCCCTGGTCATTTTCGCCATCTCAGCCTCCGTGTCTGCGGGCGATCAGGAGTCCGAAGGCGATCTGCAGCCCGCCGAAGCCGAGCGCCATGAACGCGTCGCCCCAGGCGGCCGGGGCGAGGAGCGCGAGCGCGCCGCTCAGCATGAACAGGCTGCCCATGAGCGGGACGAGCCGGACCGAGAACATCCCCGCTGCGACCACGCCCGCGCCGTAGAGCAGTAGCCACAGCCCCGGCAGCAGCCGCAGGCTCGCCGTCGCCTCCACCGCGCCGCGCCGGACGACATACTCCTGCGTCGGCCCCACGTCGAACCCGTAGACGGCGAGCGTGAGCACGACCCCTGCGAGGACGGCCGGGGTGAGGCCGAGCAGGAACTTGCGGCCCTGTCCGCT
>JBBSMV010000239.1:0-4485 GCA_038232975.1 Rhodothermales bacterium | reverse complement strand
GTCACCGACATGACCGGCAAGATCGGCGAGAAGATCGAGGTTCGCCGCTTCGAGATCGTCGAGGCGCAGCCCGGCAACCAGATCGTCTCCTACATCCACCCCGGTGCCAAGCTCGGCGTGCTCGTCGAGATGCAGGGCGCGAACGGCAGCGCCGCCGGTAGCACCGGCGGCGTGGCCGAGGCCGGGCGCGACGTGGCGATGCAGGTCGCCGCGATGAGCCCGCTCGCCGCCAGCCGCGACGAGGTGCCCGAGGAGGTCAAGCAGAAGGAGATGGAGATCGGCCGCGAGGCCGCCCGCAACGAGGGCAAGCCCGACCACATGCTCGACCGGATCGCGCAGGGCAAGCTCGATCGGTTCTACAAGGACAACATCCTCGTCGAGCAGCCCTTCGTCAAGGACTCCTCGATGACCGTCGGTGAGATGCTATCGAAGGGCGGCACCGGCGTGGCCCGCTATGTCCGCTACGCCCTCGGCGGCTGATCCGCCGTTTCGTTATCAGATAGCACCCTAGGGGCGACGCATGCGTCGCCCCTACGCATATCCCCACGCGATTCGAGTGCGCCCCAAGCCCTCGCGCCGTAGTTTCCGGCGCTCTCCCTCCTGTCCCCCCGTCATGGCCGACTCCCTCCGCTACCACCGCGTCCTGATCAAGCTCAGCGGCGAGTCGCTCCTCGGCGACAGGTCGTTCGGGATCGACCACCGCGTGCTCGACCGCTACGCCGAGGAGCTCAAGGAGGCCCACGAGGCCGGGGCCGAGCTCGCCCTCGTCGTCGGCGGCGGCAACATCTTCCGGGGCGTCTCGCCCGAGGGCACCGAGATGTCGAGCCGCGCCCACGCCGACTACATGGGGATGCTCGCCACGATGATCAACGCGATGGCGCTCCAGGACGCGCTCGAACGGAAGGGCGTCTACACCCGGCTCATGTCGGCCATCGAGATGGACGAGATCGCCGAGCCGTTCATCCGCCGCCGCGCGATCCGCCACCTCGAAAAGGGCCGCGTCGTGATCTTCGGCGCGGGCACCGGCAACCCCTACTTCACCACCGACACCGCGGCGAGCCTCCGCGCCGCCGAGGTCGACGCCGAGGTGATCCTCAAGGGCACCCGCGTCCCCGGCGTCTTCACGGCCGACCCCGAGGAGGACCCGACCGCCCGGCGCTTCGCCACGATCAGCGGGCACGAGGTCTTCCGCCGGAACCTCAAAGTGATGGACCTCACCGCGATCTCGCTCTGCCAGGAGTCCGGCCTCCCCATCGTCGTCTTCAACATGGACGAGCCGGGGACGCTGCTCCGCGTCCTCCGCGGCGAGGGTGAGGGCACGCTCATCCAGTGGGACGACGACACGAGCACCCTCGCCGAACCCACCCCAACCCCACTCGCTACCCCTGCGTCATGATTGACGACACCCTCTCGCTCCTGCTCGACGACGCGCGCCAGCAGATGCACAAGTCGCTGGAGCACCTCGCCCACGAGCTCAACCACATCCGCGCCGGCCGCGCCTCGACCAGCATGGTCGACGAGGTCCGCGTCGACGCCTACGGCCAGCAGATGCCGCTCAACCAGGTGGCGAGCGTGAGCGCACCGCAGTCGGACCTGATCGTGATCCAGCCGTGGGACAAGTCCACGCTCGGCCCCATCGAGCGCGCCATCACCGCGGCCAACCTCGGCCTCAACCCGACCAACGACGGCAGCCTCGTCCGCATCGCCATCCCGCCGCTGACCGAGGAGCGCCGCCGCGAGCTGGCCAAGGCGGCGCGCGCCCAGGGCGAGGAGGCCAAAATCTCGGTCCGCAACGTCCGCCGCACCATCAAGGACGAGATCAAGAAGGCCACCGACGCCGAGAGCCTCTCGGAGGACATGCGCTACGAGAGCGAGGCCAAGCTCCAGAGCCTCACCGACGAGTACGTCGGCAAGGTGGACGAGATGCTCGAGAAGAAGGAGACCGACATCATGGCGGTCTGAGTCGGGAGTCGAGGGTCGGGAGTCCTTCTGGAGTCTATTTGCCGATTTTCCACTAGGAATCGGGCCCCCGACTCCCGACTTTGTACGCCCGACTCCACCCCTGGAGAGGTGCCCGAGTGGCTGAAGGGGCGCGCCTGGAAAGCGCGTGTGCCGGTTCCCGGTACCGAGGGTTCGAATCCCTCCCTCTCCGCATCGCCTCGGCACGAGGCGACACGAGCCGGACTGCCCCGCGCGGCCCGGCTCGCTCTTTGGTTTGAGGTGGGAGGTTCTAGGTGAGAAGTCGTGACCTCCTACCCATCACCCCGAACACCCAACCGATGCTCCACTCCATGACCGGCTTCGGGCGCGGCACGGCGAGCGCTGAGGGGCTGAGCGTGACCGTCGAGGTGCGCTCGCTCAACGGACGCTACGCCGAGGTCGCGGTGCGCGCCCCGCGCAGCCTCGCCGAGCACGAGGCCGCCGTGCAGCACCGGGTCAAGGACGCGCTCGACCGGGGCAAGATCAGCGTCAGCGTGCAGGTGCAGCGCGCCGTCGCCGCCGCCCCGCTCCGGGTAGACGCCGCCGCCGCCGCCGCCTACCGCCGCCTCCTCGACGAGGTGCGCACCGCGGCCGGCGTGGCCGAGCCGGTAGGCATCGAGCACGTCCTGCGGTTTCCTGACGTGCTCGTGGCTGCCGACGAAGAGGAGGAGAGCGACGACGTGTGGACGGCGACGGAGGCCGCACTCGAAGACGCCCTCGCGGCGCACCTCGCCATGCGGCGGCAAGAGGGTGAGGCGCTGGCAGCCGACCTTCGCGCCCGCCTCGACGCCATCGAGGCCGAGCTGGACGCCGTCGAGGCCGCCGCGCCGGAGCGCGTTGCGGCCGCCCGGCCGGCCCTCCACGAGCGCGTCACCGAGCTGCTCGGTGAGGAGCGCGTCGACCGCGACCGGCTCGAGCTCGAAATCGCGCTCCTGGCCGAGCGGCTCGATGTGAACGAGGAGTGCGTCCGGCTCCGCTCCCACCTCGCGCTCTTCCGCGACGCCCTCGGGCAGGACGAGCCGGTCGGCCGCCGGCTCAACTTCCTCGCCCAGGAGTTCAACCGCGAGATCAACACCATCGCCTCGAAGGCCAACGACCCCGGCATCGCCCACCACGCCGTAGCGATGAAGGAGGAGCTGGAGAAAATCCGCGAGCAGGTCCAGAACGTCGTGTGAGGCCGGGCAGGGTCTCCAACGACGCCCGACGCCCGACGCTCGACTCCCGACCCATGAAAATCATCGCGCTCACCGCCCCGAGCGGTGCCGGCAAGACGACGATTGCGCGCCGGCTCCTGGAGGCCGTGCCGGAGGTCCGGTTCTCCGTTTCGGCCACCACGCGCCCGCCCCGCGCGCGGGAGCGCAACGGGATAGACTACTTCTTCCTCTCCAATGCCGAGTTCCACGCGCGCATCGGGCGCGACGAGTTCGTGGAGTACGAGGAGGTCTACGACGGCACCTTCTACGGCACGCTCCGCGCCGAGCTCGAGCGCATCGCCACGCGCGGGGCCGCCCTCCTCGACATCGACGTCAAGGGCGCGCTCAACGTCAAGCGGCTCTACGGCGACCGCGCCCTCACCGTCTTCATCGAGCCGCCCTCGCTCGCCGTCCTCGCCGAGCGCCTCCAGCAGCGCGGGACGGAGGACGAAACTTCCCTCGCCACCCGGCTCGAACGGGCGAAGCTCGAGATCAGCTACGCAACCGAGTTCGACGCCGTCGTGGTCAACGACGACCTCGAGGCCGCCGTCGCGGAAACCGTGGCGCTCGTGCGCGCGTTTCTCGGCGACTAGACCGTTTTTATCCTACTCCCCACGCACAACACCCGCTCCCCACGCACAACACCCGCATGGCTATCCAAACCATTGACACGGCCGAGTTGGCCGAGCAGGTTGGCAACCTCTACGAGGCGACCGTCATCCTCTCGAAGCGCGCCCGCCAGGTCGCCACTCACACGAAGGCCGAGCTCGACACCAAGCTCTCCTACTTCGAGGACTTCAGCCTCGAGCCGACCGACGAAATCCGCTCCAACGAGGACCAGCTCCGCGTCTCGCTCGAGTACGAGCGCCGCGCCAAGCCGACGGAGGTCGCCATCGAGGAGATGATGGACGGCGAGATTTACTACCGCAACCCCGGCCTGGAAGAGAGATGAGAAGTTTCTGGTTCATAGTTTGTGGTTTTTAGTTGGCTGCCCCGGCCACTCATGCCCAACCAGAAACCAGAAACCGAAAACCAGAAGCTGCAAGGCCTCAAAGTCTTGCTCGGCGTCTCCGGCTCGATTGCGGCTTACAAGGCGACCGACCTGGTGCGCCTGCTGAAAAAGACCGGGGCCGAGGTGCAGGTGCTGATGACGCCCGACGCCGCGCGCTTCGTCACGCCGCTCACGCTCGGCACGCTCTCCGAGCGCGAGGTGCTGACCGAGCTGTTCCCCGCGCCCGCTGGCGGAGCCGATTGGAGCTGGACGAAGCACGTCCAGCTCGGCCTGTGGGCCGACCTCTTCGTCGTCGCCCCC
>JBBSMV010000238.1:0-4531 GCA_038232975.1 Rhodothermales bacterium | reverse complement strand
CTTCCTCCTCGGCACGATGCGGACCAGCGAGGGCCGCCTGCTCCACCGGTGGCGGCGCGGCGAAGCCGGCCTCCCCGCGCTCCTCGACGACTACGCCTTCCTCGCGTGGGGCCTCGTCGAGCTGCACCAGGCGACGTTCGAGCCGCGCTGGCTCCGCGCGGCGCTCGATCTGAACCGGACCATGCTGGAGCATTTCGAGGACCCAGCGCACGGCGGCCTCTTCCTCTCGCCCGACGACGGCGAGGCGCTTCTCGTCCGGCAAAAAGAGTATTACGACGGCGCGATCCCGTCGGGGAACGCCGTCGCCGCCCGCGACAACCTCCGGCTCGGGCGGCTCACGGGAGAGACCGCGCTCGAAGAGGTCGCCGAGCGGATTCTCCGGTCCGACGCGTCGGTTGCGCAGCAGCCCATCGCCCACACGATGATGATGAACGCCCTCGCCTTCCGCCTCGGCCCGGCGCAGGAGATCACGGTCGCGGGTGAGCCGGGGGCCGCCGACACCGACGCGCTCCTCGACGTGCTGCGGAGCCGCTACCTCCCGAACGCCGTCGTGCATCTGCGCCCGCCCGAGGGGGCCGAAATCACCGCGCTCGCGCCCTACACCGAAGCACAGACGATGCAGGGCGGGGCGGCGACGGTCTACGTCTGCGAGCACTTCGCCTGCCAGGCTCCGACGACGGAGCCGGACACGTTACGCCGTCAGCTCCGTGATGCGGTGTCGGGCTAGCCGAGCGGCTGTGGCACGGCGGCGTGCGCGGCGGCGGCGCGGTCGGCGATGTACGCCGCGTCGTCGTTGTGCTCGATCGCATTTCCGACGACGATGAACTGCGCCCCGGCCGCCACCTTCTGCGCCACGGCTTCGGGCGTCTTGAGCCCGCCGCCGACGACGAGCGGGATCCGGCACGTCTCGGTGATCGCGCCGATCATCTCCTCGGGCACGGGCTGCTCGGCCCCGGAGCCGGCGTCGGTGAAGAGGAGCCGCATCCCCATCATCTCGGCCGCGAGCGCGGTCGCCGCCGCGATGTCCGGCTTCGCGCGCGGGAGCGGGGCCGAGCCGGACATGTACTGCGCCGTCGTCAGCCGCCCGCTCTCGACGAGCATGTAGGCCGTCGGGATCGGCTCGAGCCCGAGCCGACGGATCAGCGGCGCGGCGTGGACGTGCTGCCCGATCAGGTGCTCCGGGTTGCGCCCGCTCACCACCGAGAGGTAGAGCACGGCGCTGAGCGCGCCCGAAATCTGGTGCAGCGTGCCGGGGAAGCCGACCACCGGAAGCTCCGTCGCCGCGCGCAGCGCGCGCACGTAGCCGTCGAGCTCGGTGGCGTGCATCAGGCTCCCGCCGACGAAGAAGGCGTCGGCCTCGGCCTCGGCGCAGCGGGCGGCGAAGGCCGGCAGCCGCTCCTGCGGCAGCTTGTCGGGGTCGATCAGGACGAGGAACCCCGCGCCTCGCGCGTGGGCGGCGGCGAGCAGGTAGTCGTAGGTGGCGAGGCCGTTGAGAGCGGGCACGGGCGGCGATGCAGGTGCAGCGAGGCAGGGGGGCGCGGAGGCCGCCTAAGGTAGCCCGCGCGGGCCAGTCTTGGCAACCCGTTCGGTGCGCCCGAAGGCGTTCGAGGGTACGGCTCCGCAGCGGATCACGAAGCGAGCATCTCCCGCAGCGTGTCCGCTGCCGCGCCGAGCGCCTCCGGCAGGTTCTCCGGCTGCCGGCCGCCGGCCGTGGCGAGCGTCGGCCGCCCGCCGCCGCCGCCGCCGACGCGCCCCGCGAGTGCCCCGACGAGCTTCCCGGCCTGCACGCCGCGCTGCACGAGGTCGTCGGAGACGCTCGCCGAGAGGTAGACCTTGCCGCCCTCGGGGTCGGCTGCGCCGAGGACGGCGACGGCGTTCGCGCCGAGCGTGTCGCGGAACTGCGTGGCGGTCTCGCGCAGCGTGTCCATGTCGGCCGCGCCGAGGTCGCCGGTGACGAGGCGGACGCCATCTACGTCCTCGGCCTCGCCGATCAGGCGGTTGAGGCCGGAGGCGGTCTGGGCCTGCCTCAGCGCGGCGAGCTCTTTCTCGAGGGCCTTCACCTCGTCGAGCACGTCGGCGACGGCCTCGGCGATGGGCTTCTGGAGCGAGCGGAACGGGGCGCGCACGGCCTCGAGCGTCGCGCGCTCGCGGTCGAGGAGGTCGAGCGCGGCCTCGCCGGCCACGGCCTCGATCCGGCGGACGCCGCTGGCGACGGACCCCTCGCTCACGATGCGGAAGACGCCGATCTCGCCCGTCGCCCCGACGTGCGTCCCGCCGCAGAGCTCGACCGACACCTCCGGCCCGAAGGTGACGACGCGGACGGCCTCGCCGTACTTCTCGCCGAAGAGCGCCATCGCCCCGCGCGCCTTCGCCTCGGCAATTGGCACCTCGGTTTCGATGCAGCCCTCGATGTTGGCCTGGACCAGCTCGTTGACGCGGCGCTCGACGCGGCGCTGCTCGTCGTCGGTGACGCGCTCGAAGTGCGAGAAGTCGAACCGCAGCCGGTCCGGGGCGACGAGCGAGCCTTTCTGCTGGACGTGCTCGCCGAGGGTCTCGCGGAGGGCGGCGTGGAGGAGGTGCGTCGCCGTGTGGTGCTTCCTCGTCTCGCGGCGGCGCGACGCGGTGACGGTCGCCGTGACGGGCGCGCTCGGGTCGGTCGGCAGCCGGTCCACGGTGTGGGCGATGCTGCCGTCGTCGAGCCGCTGCGTGCCCGTCACCCGGAGGGTGTCGTCGCCGACGGTGAGGGTGCCGGTGTCGCCGATCTGCCCGCCGCTCTCGGCGTAGAACGGCGTCTGGTCGAGGACAACCTCGTGCGCCTCGTTCTCGCCCTCGCCGAACGCGCGCATCCGCCGGACGCGAGCGTCTTGCACTTCCGTCGCGTCGTAGCCGACGAAGCGAGAGTCCTCGCCCTCGCTCACGACTTCCCACGCGCCGATCTTGCTGTGGTCCGCGCCGAAGGTGCCGGCGGCGCGCGCGCGCTCGCGCTGCTGCTCCATCAGCTCGGAGAAGCGGACCTCGTCCACCGTCAGCCCCTCCTCGCGCGCCATCAGCGCCGTGAGGTCGCCGGGGAAGCCGTACGTGTCGTGAAGGAGGAAGGCGATCTCGCCGGGAATCATTTGCTCCGACGACTTCTGTCGGAAGTCAGCCAGCGCCTCATCCACGGAGCGGCCGGGATATGCTCTATGTAGCAGCGAAATGGCTTCACGTTTGGGAGAGAGTGCCTTTGTCCACTCAGGGCGTCTTGAAATCATCTCTGGAGTTATCTCAACAGCAGCGCCTTCTACTTCAACGACAATTCTGTTTTTGATAAAGCTAACCAGGGTATCAATGAACTCAATGCCATCGGCGAGCGTCCGCAGGAAGCCCTCTTCCTCGGCGCGGATCGTGCACTCGATGTAGTCCTGCCGCTCGGCGAGTTCGGGGAACGTCTCGCCCATCTTCTCCTTCAGCGGCGCGACGAGCTTCCACAGGAACGGCTCGCGGAAGCCGAGGGCCTGGTAGCCGAAGCGGACGGCGCGGCGCAGAATCCGGCGGATGACGTAGCCCCGCCCCGTGTTGCTCGGACTCGCCCCGTCGGCAATCGCAAAGGCGAGCGTGCGGACGTGGTCGGCCACGACGCGCATCGCAATCCTGATCTTCTCGGCCTCCAACTCGGGCAGCCCGCCGACGGCGTCGTAGCCGCCGATCTCGGCGCGCGGCGAGAGGTCGGCGATGGTTTGGAGAATCCCGGCGAAGAGGTCGGTGTCGTAGGTGCTCGATTTGCCCTGGAGCACGGCGCAGATGCGCTCGAAGCCCATCCCCGTGTCCACATGCTTCGCGCTCAGCGGCTTCAGGCTCTCGTCGGGCTGCGCGTTGTACTGGATGAAGACGAGGTTCCAGATTTCGATGACCTCGGGGTCGTCCTGGTTGACGAGGGCGGCCCCCGGCGTCCGCTCGCGCTCGGCGTCGGGGCGGAGGTCGTAGTGCAGCTCGGAGCACGGGCCGCAGGGGCCGGTGTCGCCCATCATCCAGAAGTTGTCCTTCGTCGCGCCGTAGAGGACGTGGTCGGGCGGGATCGAGGTCTCCGACTTCCATAGGTCGGCGGCCTCCTCGTCGGGGTCGAGGCCGAGCGCGTCGTCGCCCGCGTGGACGGTGGCGTAGAGCCGGTCGGGGTCGAGGCCCCAGCGGTCCACCAGTAATTCCCACGCCCAGCGGATCGCCTCGGGCTTGAAGTAGTCCCCGAAGGACCAGTTGCCTAGCATCTCGAAGAAGGTGTGGTGGTAGGTGTCGATGCCCACCTCTTCGAGGTCGTTGTGCTTGCCCGAGACGCGGAGGCACTTCTGGGTGTCGGCGGCGCGGGCGTAGGGGCGCGTGCCCTCGCCGAGGAAGACGTCCTTGAACTGGTTCATCCCGGCGTTGATGAAGAGCAGCGTCGGGTCGTCGTGCGGGACGAGCGGGGCGCTCGGGACGATCTCGTGCCCGCGCGCAAGGAAGAAGGCGAGGAAGTCTCGGCGGGTCTGGTCGGACGTAGTCGGGCGGTCGGGCATCGAGG
>JBBSMV010000237.1:0-4571 GCA_038232975.1 Rhodothermales bacterium | reverse complement strand
TAGACCTCGGTCTCGGGTTTGAAGGCGAGCCAGGCGAAGGCGAAGTAGTCGCCGTGCGGCAGGCGCGTGAGCTCGGTGCCGGCGAGCGGGCCGGCCGTGGCGCGGCCGGTGATGCTCCACCGGCTCCCAGTCTCCTCGTCCACGAACCGTCCCTCTGAGCCTGCCCCGGACTCCGATCCGGGGTCCCACCGGAACGTCAGGGTCTGCGGGCCGCTCGGGGTCTCCGCGCGCCGGTCGAAGACGCCCGTGGAGCCGGCCGCTTTCGAGTCGGCGATCTCGGCGGCGTCGAGCGCCGAGACGGCTCCCTCGGCGTGGAAGACGACGAGCGGGATATTCCCAGCCTCGTCGTTGACGACGTGCCGCTCGCGGGTGAGGGCATAGGGATAGGCCTTCTCCGCGCCGTCGAGCTTGAGCGCGATCACCTTCTCCATCGGGCGGAGCCGCCCGTCAGCCGGGCCGTCGTAGAGGTAGGGCTGCCGGGCGATGTCGTCGTAGCCGGCGTAGGGGTTGCGCCCGTAGGCGCGGTCGTAGCCGGTGTCGCGCGAGAGCACGACGCCGTCGGGGTAGGCCGCGCGGAACTGCTCGAACGAAATGATCTGCGCCGGGTGGACCGTGAGCTGGGTGCCGAGTAGGTCGCCGACGAGCGCCTCGCCTGTGAGCTGCTGCCAGAGCGTTTCGGTCTGGCGGTCGAACATCACGAGGTCCGAGTAGCGGAGGAAGCCCGAGACCCCAAACTCCAGCGTCTGTATCCCGCCGGGCGTCTCGACGCGGCGGTCGAAGGCGACGGCGCTGTAGCAGAGCGGGCAGAACGTCACCGCCACCGGCACCCCGCCGACCTCGTCGTTGACGATCTCGTGCCACGTCAGAATCTGGAGCGGATACGCCCGCGCCTCGCCGCCGAGCGCAAGCGCAACGACCGGCTCCTGCGGCTCGAGCCACCCGGCGGCCTCGCCGGGCGCGATGAACGCCGGGCTGTCCACCGACGGGATGCCATCCTTCGGCGGGCCGCCGGCGCGCAGCTCCGACAGCTCGATGGTGCGTTTGGCGGTGTTCGTGGCGAAGCCGGGCAGGGCGTGCTCGGCGTCGCCGTTTTCCTGCGCCGTGGCACAGGCGGCGAGGCAGAGCGCGAGGGCGCACGCGGCGGCGCGCAGCAGGAGAGACGACATAGGCTCGGTGCGGTAGAGTTTAGCGCAGTTGGGCAGGGCGGACCCGAAGGTAGCCGCGTGCGCTCGGGAAGCTCCGGGCGTGACAGAACCTTTACGCTTTCGCGCTTCTGCCGTGACCGGGCCGCGGATTCGGCCTACCTTACGGCTCCTGCCGGACCGTCCGCCCCGCTGTCATGCGCATCCACACCGTCGAGAACGCCTCCTTTCTCACGCTCGTCGTCCTGGTCACGCTCGCGTTTCTGGGGCTGCTGCGGGCGTTCCTGGCACCAGTCTTCTGGGCCGTCGTCCTGGCGATCCTGTTCCACCCGCTCTACGAGCGGCTGCGCGGGAGCACGGGCGGGCGGAGCAGCCTGGCCTCCGTGCTGACGCTCGTCGCCGTCATCCTGCTCGTGATCCTGCCGCTCATCGGGATCGGCGCGGCGGTGACGGGCGAGGCCGTCGTGGTCTACGACATGGTGGCGAGCGGCGAGCTCGACGTGACGGCTCCCATCGAGACGGTCGAGCGGTGGCTGCCGCTCGCCGGGCAGCAGCTCGAGCGCTTCAACGTGGACCTCGACCGGGTCCGGGCGCTGCTCTCGAGCGCGGCCGTCGCGGTGAGTCAGTTCCTGGCGGCGCAGGCGCTGGCGCTCGGGCAGGGGGCGCTCAGCCTGCTCGTCCTGTTCGTCCTCACGCTCTACCTCTTGTTCTTCCTGCTGCGCGACGGGGACCGGATCATCGAGGGCCTCATCCGCGCGCTCCCGCTCGGCGACCCCCGCGAGCGCGAGCTGTTCGCGCGCTTCGCCCAGGTCTCGCGGGCGACGGTCAAGGGGACGCTCGTCGTCGGGATCGTGCAGGGGACTCTCGGCGGGCTGATGTTCTGGGTCCTCGACCTCAGCGCGCCGGTGCTGTGGGGCGTGGTGATGACGATCCTCTCGATGCTGCCGGCCGTCGGCTCGGCGCTCGTCTGGGGACCGGCGGCAGTCTACCTCTTCGCCACCGGCTCCATCGTCAAAGCCATCATCCTCGTGATCGTCGGCGCGTTCCTGATCGGGCTGGTGGACAACGTGCTGAGGCCGCTCCTCGTCGGGCGCGACACGCAGCTGCCGGACTACCTGATCCTGTTCTCGACGCTCGGCGGGATCGTGGTCTTCGGGCTGTCGGGGTTCGTGATCGGCCCGATCATCGCCGGGCTATTCATCACGGTCTGGGAGATGTTCACCGAGGAGTTCGGCCGCCTCGACGACGACGTGGCCGAGGCCGAGGACGCCAGCCCGGAGCCGGTGGGCGAGGGCGTGGCGGCAGACGGGTTCCCGGACCGGGTGGACCCGGTGATCCTAAGCGGGGCGGAGGGCGTGGAGCCTCCGAGGGCGACGGGACGATGAGCGCCGAGCAGGTGCTGAGCCGCTGGCTATCAGACGGGGTTCCGCAGCTATCTCACGGCACGCCCGAGCCGCGACATCATCATGGCCGCACGCCAGAAGCTGACCCGGCTGTGGTGGGACCGGAAGCGAGGCGCTACGACCTCTACGTCTCCGAGTTTGTCACTTCGGAGGCCGCTGCGGGTGACGCGGAGGCCGCCCGGCTCCGCCTCCGGGCGCTCGACGGCATCCCCGAGATTGCGCTGACCGAGACGGCAGCCGAGCTCGCGGAAGCGCTGATCGAGGGCGGCCCGCTCCCGGAGAAGGCCGCTCTCGACGCCTTGCACATCGCTGCCGCCCTCAGCGGTGGCGTGGAGTACCTGCTGACGTGAAAGCGAAGCTTACCGAAGAAAACTTCAAGCGCCTCGCGAATGCGACGATCCGAAACCAGATCGAGCGCGTGTGTCGTTCAAAGGGCTACGAGCCACCAAGCATCTGTACACCGGAAGAGCTGGTGGAGAGCACTTGAAACGATGGAAGCTACGGGTCAGGGCGAGGTCATTCGGGAGGTGCGCGCCATCCGCGAGAGGTTGGCAGCCGAGCAAGGGTACGACGTGCGAGCACTCTTCGAGGCGGCAAAGCGGCGACAGGAAAAGAGTGGGCGGGAGGTGGTCCACCTGGAGCCGTGCCAGGTGAGCGGCAAGGTGGCAGAACCTCGGTAACGGCCGGCTCCCACATCTGCCGGGGTGCAGCCCGTGACGCTGGCGCGATAGCGTACAACGTGCCTTCTCAGCAAAAAGCCCCGGCCGCCGCACTCCGAAGAGTGGGCAGCCGGGGCTTCGGCGTGGTGGGACGCAGGCGGTGTGCTACGCCGTCTCGTCCTCGTCTACGACCTCGAAGTCCACGTCCTTGACGTCGCCATCAGGTCCGGGGGCGGACTCGCTGGCCGGGGCACCGTCGCCGGCGGCGTCGGCCTGCTGCGCCTTGTAGAGGTCCTCGGAGGCCTCGCTCCAGGCGGCGTTGAGCTGCTCCATCGCCGACTCGGCCTCGGCCGTGTTCTGCTCCTTGACGACCCCCTTGAGGCGCTCGAGCGCGGCCTCGATCTTGCCGCGCTTCTCGGCCGGGAGCTTGTCGCCGTACTCGGCGAGGTTCTTCTCGGTCGAGAAGACGAGCGTGTCGGCGGTGTTGAGCTTGTCGGCCTTCTCGCGGCGCTGCTTGTCCTCCGAGGCGTGCTCGCGCGCGGCGCGGCGCATCGTCTCGATCTCCTGCTCGTTCAGCCCCGACGAGGCCTCGATGCGGATGGACTGCTCCTTGCCGGTGGCCTTGTCTTTCGCCGAGACGCTCAGGATGCCGTCGGCGTCGATGTCGAAGGTGACCTCGACCTGGGGGACGCCGCGCGGGGCCGGCGGGATGCCGTCGAGGTGGAAGCGCCCGATGGTGCGGTTGTCAACGGCCATCGCCCGGTCGCCCTGGAGGACGTGGATTTCCACCGAGGGCTGGTTGTCGCTCGCGGTCGAGAAGGTCTCGGACTTCCGCGTCGGGATCGTGGTGTTGGCCGGGATCAGCGTCGTGGTCACGCCGCCGAGGGTCTCGATGCCGAGGTTCAGCGGGGTCACGTCGAGCAGGAGGACGTCCTGGACGTCGCCCGAGAGTACGCCGCCCTGGATCGCCGCGCCGATGGCGACGACCTCGTCGGGGTTGACGCTCCGGTTGGGCTGCTGGCCGAAGAAGTCCTCGACGACCTTCTGGATCGCCGGGATGCGCGTCGAGCCGCCGACGAGGATCACCTCGTCCACGTCGCCCTTCGAGAGGCCGGCGTCGGCGAGGGCCTTCTCCATCGGCGGGATCGTCCGCGCGATGAGGTCGTCTACGAGCTGCTCGAACTTCGCGCGCGTCAGGTCGAGCGTGAGGTGCTTCGGGCCTTCCTGCGAGGCGGTGATGAACGGCAGGTTGACCGTCGTCTGGGTCGCGCTGGAAAGCTCGATCTTGGCCTTCTCGGCGGCCTCTTTGAGGCGCTGGAGCGCCATCGGGTCGTTGCGCAGGTCAATGCCATCGGACTTCTGGAACT
>JBBSMV010000236.1:0-4576 GCA_038232975.1 Rhodothermales bacterium | reverse complement strand
GCGTGAGCAGGGCTTCATGCCGGAGGTCCGGCGCGACGAGGGCGGCCTCGTCATCCGCGAGTGCAACTGCCCGTTCCCCGAGGCCGTGAAGCGCACCCGGCTGCCGTGCCGGCTCGAAGCCCGCTTCTTCGAGGAGGTCTTCGACGCCCGCGTCAGCCGCGTGACCTACATCCCGGATGGCTTCCCGGCCTGCACCTACGAGTTCCCCGCCCCGGGGGAGGCCACCCCGTGAACGAGCCCTCCCCACCTCCCGCCGCCGACCTCGAGCTCGCCGAGGCCGTGCGCGAGGCGTGTCTGCGCGCAGCCCTCGACGCCTTCGAGGCTGCCTCGATGAGCGGCCTGTGCTGCACCGGCGCGTGGGAGTGCGCCGTCGGGGCCGTGCGGACGCTAGACCTCGACGCGGTGCTCACCGCACTGCACGGTGCACCGCACGGTTCCCCCGACGAGCACGACGCAGACGCCCCGTGACGACGGCTCCTCACGACCGATTCCCTTCCTCAGTCCCATGTCTTCCTCCTCCCTCGCCGAGCGGCCCAGCCTCGAAACGGTGGACGACGTCCGCACCGTCGTCCACGCGTTCTACGCAGGCATGGAGGCCGACCCCGTCCTCGGCTCTTACTTCGCCGGGCTCGACTGGGAGACGCATCTCCCGAAGATGGTTCGCTTCTGGTCGTCCGTCGTCTTCGGGACGGGCGCGTACCGGGGGCGACCCTTCGACCCGCACGCGCGGATGCCCGGTCTCACGCGGTCGCACTTCGCCCACTGGGTCGGCCGTTTTCATCAGACGGTGGACGCCCACTTCGAGGGCGAAAACGCCGAGCGGATGAAGGCGCGCGCCGAGCAGATAGCCGGCGTCTTCCAGGTCAAGCTCGGCCTCTGGGGCGTCCTCGGTGACGAAGTGCCCGAGGCGGAGGTGGGATCGTGAAACGTGTCGAGGTCCTAAAGCCGCTCTCGCACGACCACCACCACGGGCTCCAGATGGTCGCCCGCATCCGCCGTGGCCTCCGGGGCGAGGAGGACCCCGCTTCGCTGGCCGCGTCGGTCCCTGCCTTCTGGGCCGAGCACCTCGTCCCCCACTTCGCCGAGGAGGAGGCCCTCGTCGTCCCACTTCTCCAGCGAAGCGCTGCACCGCTGGCCGAGCGGATGCGCCGCGAGCACGAGGCGCTCCGGGCGCTCGCAGAGGCCGTTGCGGAGGCGAGGGCGACGCCGGAGCAGGCGCGGAAGCGTCGGGCTGATGCGGAAGTACGTGCGCCTCCTGAATCAACGGGCCGAAGCGGGCAGGCTCGACCTCGCCGCCGTGGAGCGCTACTGGCTCGAGCAGGTCAAGGCGTATTTCGCCTCCAAACCGTTCCGGCTCCGCCTCGATGCTTCCAAGTCCCTGCGGGCTGTGATTCAGGATGTGCTGGACCAGGCCGAGAAGCGGGAGCAAGAGAGTCCAGGCTTTCGCTTCGTCGGCACAGTAATGCAACACCTCGTCGGCGCAAAGCTAGAGCTTGCTCTGCCTCAGCTTCAGATCACCCATCATGGAGCCTCGGTTGCCGATGAGGTGTCAGGCCGAGCAGGCGACTTCGTGCTCAACGACGTGGCCGTACGACGTCCTCCAGTTTCTAACCCTGAACCTGCACGAGTTCAGCGCCTTTCATGCGGCGGAGCAGCGGTCTACGATGCAGGGTCTTGTTGAGGTGTATAACCGCATTGTTGATGAGTGCGAGACGGACCCTGGCCTGCGCATCGTGCTCAATATGTGAAAAGCTCGGGCAGCTGATCCCGGTGGCCGGGGCCGCCATCGGCGCGGGGGTCAACTACTGGTTCACCGAGCAGACGGCGCGCACGGCCACCATGCTCTCCCGCTCGCTCTACCTCGAGCGCAAAGAGCGGCTGTAAGAACGATCCGGTGCCTGCTATAGCGTCTACACCTGCCCACCCCCACCTCCGCTCGTTGCTGGCCGACGCCGACGCGACGCGCGCCGATGCCGAGCGCCTGCGCGCCGAGCTCTCCCGCGCCCAGCTCACCTGGCAGCCCGCGCCCGAGGTGTGGAGCGTCGCCGACTGCTTCGAGCACCTGCGGAAAACGGACGAGCTTTACTGCGAGCGCATCGCCGAGGCTATCGGGCGGATGAAGCCGGGCGGCGGGGCCTACGCGCCGTCGTGGTTCGGCCGGAGGTTCATTCGGTTTGTCTCGCCGACGTCGTCGCTCAAGCTACGGGCACCGAAGGCGTTTCGGCCCACGCGCGAGGGGCCGTCGGCGGAGGCCGAGGCGCTCGGTCGGTTCCTCGACCAGCAGGCCGAGGTCCTCGACCTGATCCGGCGGGCGGACGGGCGCGACCTCAACACCGGCTCGTTCCCGTCACCCGTGTTGAGCCTCCTCCGGTTCTCGGTGGGCGAAGGGCTGACGCTCGTCGTCCGCCACGAGCAGCGCCACCTCGGGCAGGCCCGCCGCCTCACTGAGCGCGCCGACTTCCCCCGCGCCTGAGGCGGACTTCAGGAAGCGGACCGGGAGGCCGACATTGGGGATGTCCCATCTCCACGGAGATGCCCGTCCCCTCTGTCCCCGCTCCCGATGCCACGTGCCGCCCGCCTCGCGCTGTCCCTTCTTCTCGCTGCCGGCCTCGCGGCCTGCGCCTCCGACGACGGCAGCGCGGCGCTCTGGCGCGGCGACGAGGCGCTCGGCCGGCTCCGCCTCGACGAGGCCGTCGAACACTACACCGAGGCCCTCGACGCCGACGATGAGCGCGCGGCCGCCTGGCTCGGCCGGGGCAAGGCGTACTGGACGATGAACCGGTTCGAGGAGGCCGTCACCGACCTCGACCGGGCGCTCGCGCTCGACCCGGACCTGCCGTGGGCGCACTACTTTCGCGGGGCCGGCCTCCTCCAGCTCGGGCGGTTCGACGAGGGCATCGCCGACCTCGGCGAGGCGGCGCGCACGGACGCGCTGCCGGTCGAGGACCGGACGCGCGCCCACTACCTCCGCGCCGTGGCGCACATGCACCTGGAGCAGTACGACGCCGGGATCGCCGCGCTCACCGACGGGATCGCGCTCCGGCCGGAGCACGCGTTCTACTACTTCGAGCGCGGCCAGCTCCACGAGGCGCTCGGGCACACCGCCGAGGCCGTCGCCGACTTCGAGCGCTACCTCGCGCTCGCCGGGGCGGACGGCGGCGAGCTGGCGCAGCGCGCCCGGCACCGCCTCGGCCTGCTGCGCGGCGGCCTCGCCGCCGAGCGGTAGCTCGTTCCTATCGGGTGTTGCTCCGCTCCGGGTGCAGCGTAAAGCAGTGCCGCCCCGCGCCGTGCGGGCCGATCCCGGACAGGCCGTAGGCAAGCTCCGTTCGTCCGTCGCTCGCCCGAGCAAACGTCGCGCACAGCGCGTAGGTCGAGTCCGAGAGCACGCGGTAGGCGTAGCGCTCGCCTGTCGCCGGGTCCGTGAGGTTGCCGGCGAGGACGCCCTCGGCCGCGCCGAGGCTGTCGAGCGAGCGCGGCAGCCGACCCGTGCGCTCCCACCGCCGCGCCAGGCCGTCCTCAATGGCACGGAGGTCCTCCGTCCGCTCCCGGTCGAGCTTTTCGAGCCGCGCCGCGCCC
Source organism: Rhodothermales bacterium (assembly GCA_038232975.1). GTDB lineage: Bacteria > Bacteroidota > Rhodothermia > Rhodothermales > JANQRZ01 > JANQRZ01. Next base: position 1,000 of record JBBSMV010000236.1, on the reverse strand, counting down.
GGCCCGCCGACCGCGAGCAGCCCGGCCCCGACGGCCCCGGCCACGACGAGGCTTGCCACCACGGCGAGCCAGAACCCGCGGGAGCGCGTCATCGGTCCTCCTCCCGCTCGTCGCGCCGGAGGTCCCCCAGGTAATACCCCAGCACGCCCCCGGCGATGCCCGCTACGACGAGCGCCTTCAGCAGGAAGCGCGCCGTGAGGTCGCCGCTGAGGAGACCGTAGAGCAGCGACACGGCGTCGCCGACGAGCACGCAGACGGCAACGAAGAGCGTGAGGTAGGTCAGCCACCTGCGCACGGGCGAGGCGCGCGCGGCCGGGTCGCGCCGGACCGCCTGCCCGACGAGCCGGCCCATGAACAGGAACAGCGGGAACGCCACGACGAGGACCGCGACCGCCCAGCGGATGCTCGACGCGGCGGCCTCGGTGGCGTAGGCCGCATCCGCCGGGTCGGGGACGGCGAGGTTGACGAGCTGGAAGAGGAGCACCCCGAGGTTGAACGCCGAGAGGTAGAGCGCGGTGAAGAGGACGAGGTACCAGAACGCCTCCTTCGGCGAGAGGTACGGCTTTGGGCGGGGGACCGGGACGGGATAGGCGATCTCGGCGAAGGCCCCGAGCGCGGCGTCGGTCTGCTCGCGCGTCCAGCCCGCCCGCTGGAGCGTCTCGGCAATGTCGGGCCGCGAGCGGCCGGCGAGGAGGGCGTCGCGGACGAAGGCAACGAGGTCGTCGGAGGCGGACATGGCAGCGGCGTCGGGCGAGAGCGGAGAGTGCTTCGCACTCGGGTTTGGGAGGTTGGGGGGGTGGGCGTATGGGCGTCGGTCGCCTCGCTGAGGCTTCGACGGTTTCCTAATACTCACACGTATCTCTATAAGCCACTGTTCTCTATAAGCCACTGTAGAATACGAACGCGAGTTGCAATCGGGCCAGGGATTGCGCCTCTCCCCACCCCCCACCCCCCCACCAACCACCCCAACCAACTACCCCCCCCCCCCCCCCCCCCCCCG
>JBBSMV010000235.1:0-4658 GCA_038232975.1 Rhodothermales bacterium | reverse complement strand
TTCGAGGCCTGGCTGCCGGAGTAGTCGAACTCGCAGGCCTGCCCGATGACGATGGGGCCGCTGCCGATGAGGAGGATTTTCTGGATGTCGGTGCGTTTGGGCACAGGCGTGCAGGCGTTGTGTGTGGAAACGTAGGGGCGCACGGCCGTGCGCCCCTACACGGTAGTGGTGCCGGGGCGCGGCGGCACCCGAGCGCCGGGGGCCTCTGAGGTCAGCCGCCGAAGCCGCTGACGGTGTATTCCTTCTCGCGCTGGAGGATGACGAGGGCGGCGTAACCCGCGCGCGGCGCGCGGTCGGCGTCGCTCCCGGTCGAGGCCCCGCCCATCGCGGCACCGTGGACCGGGAGCCAGCCGTCGTTGAGCAGCCGGTTGAGGTCGCGGAGGCTCTCGGCCTCGCCGTCGGCGTTGGGGTCGAAGTAGACGATGTGGGCCTTGCGTTCGGTCGCCATCGGATCGGGTTAGGGGTGTTCGCCGCGCAGGACCGCGCGGAGCGCTACTACGTCGAGCTGGTCTTTGGGGCGGAGGGACGCCTCCTTGAGACGGATCAGGCCCTCGGCCGTGAGATGCCGGACGGGTACGCCTTCCACCTCGCGCGTGTCCGTCAGGGGAAGCAGGTCGGCATAGGCATGGCCGGTCATCTGCGTGAAGATGTCGAGGTCGAAGGTCTCGGCCACGCGCACGCAGCCCTCTTCGAGCGGGAAGTCGTCCGGGGTGAGCTCCGTCGCCGCCCCCTCACCGAAGTCTCTGAGTACGTCGAGCAAGCGCCGGAGGTTATCGGGTGCCATGTCTACGAGAATGTCCACGTCGTCCGTCGTGCGCGCGTAGCCCGCGAACGCCACCGCGAGGCCGCCGACGACGACGAAGTCAACCCCGCTCCGGCCGAGGGCGGCCAACAAGCTTGCGAACGTGTCCATCAGGATTGGGCGGGAGGAGACCGAGCGCCTGCATCTCGCACCGCAACCGCCAGACCACGTCGAGCGGCGAGCGCGGGGCCGAGCGTCCGACGACGCGGCGGATGCGAGAGCGAGGGTCGGGGATCGTCATGAGGTTTCAGCGGGCGCGGCCTTGGTTTCGGCCACGAGGTCGAGGAAGGCGTCGAAGAGGTAGGCGCTGTCGTGGGGGCCGGGCGAGGACTCGGGGTGATACTGCACCGAGAGGCCGGGGAACGCCGCAAAGCACAGCCCCTCGATGCTCCCGTCGTTGAGGTTCCGGTGGGTGACGCGCGCCCGCGCATCGGTGACCGAGTCCTCCTGCACGGCGAAGCCGTGGTTCTGGGTCGAGATTTCGACGTGCCCCCGGTCGAGGTTCTTGACGGGCTGGTTCGCGCCGCGGTGGCCGACCTTCATCTTGTAGACCTCCATGCCGCTGGCGAGCGCCATGAGCTGGTGGCCGAGGCAGATGCCGAAGACCGGCACCCCGCTCTCGGCCGCCGCCTGCGCCGTCGAGATCGCCTCCGGCATGGCGCGCGGGTCGCCGGGGCCGTTCGAGAGGAAGAGGCCGTCGGGGCTCCAGTCGAGCACGGCACCGAGCGGGGTGCCGGCGGGGAAGACGCGGACGGTGCAGCCGCGCCGGGCGAACGAGCGGAGGATGTTGCGCTTGACCCCGTAGTCGTAGACCGCGATGCGCGGGCCGTCCTCGGCAGCCGCGAAGTCATACGGCGCGTCGGTGGTGACGCGGCTCGCCAGCTCCAGCCCGGCCATGCTCGGGTGCGCGCGGGCCTTCTCGATGAGGCGCTCGTCGTCGAGGTCTACCGACGAGATGACGGCGTTGAGGACCCCGCCCTCGCGGATGTGCCGGACCAGGCGGCGCGTGTCCACCTCGGAGATGCCTACCAGCTCGTGCCGCCGCATCCAGTCCTCGAAGCTCTCGTCGGCGCGCGCGTTCGAGTAGTGGTCCACGAAGGCGCGCGTGACGAGGCCGGCGACCATCGGGCGGTCGGCCTCGAGGTCGGCGTCGGCGGCCCCGTAGTTGCCGATGTGCGGGTAGGTCATCAGCATGATCTGCCCGACGTAGCTCGGGTCGGTCATGATCTCCTGGTAGCCGGACATGCTCGTGTTGAAGCACAGCTCGCCGACGGTCTCGCCGAGGTGCCCGACGGCGACGCCGGTGGCGACGGTGCCGTCTTCGAGCGCGAGCTTCGCGGGGCGGCGGGCAGGGGATGCGGGGGTCATAGGACGCGGGAAGCCGAGGGTGGTGCGGGAGTATCGGTCACGCGAGGCGAACCCACAAAAAAAGCCTCCCCAAAACGGGAAGACTCGGGAGCGGGTCGGCTCCGGCCGGGGTCGGGCAGCACGAGGAGGACGCCGGGCACAGGGACAGGCAGGCAGCGGGTTTGGGTGCGTGGCGAGGAAACTACGCCGCGCCCCGAGCCGGGTCAAGGCGTGCCCCGCCCTCGCGGTGCCCTCCGTCGCCGCTTTCTGCCTCTTTTCACACCAGCTCGCGGGCTATACTTCCGGCCCGGTCCGCTGCGTTTTCCTGCCGTGTCTTCCCTGCCTGCCTCCCCCCCGCGCCGCCTCCGCACCGAGGGGCACGACCTCACCTACGGGCCGCGCATCCTCGCGGCGCTCGCCCTCAGCCTGCTCGCCCTCACGCTCGCCTTCCGGCTCTGGCCGAGCGAGAAGCGGGCGGCCGAGCGACGCTACGTCGCCGCCCCCCAAGAGCGGATCGCGCTCGAGCTGATCGAGCCGACCCGGCAGGCGCGCGCCGCCGTGCCGCCCCCGCCGCCGACGCTGCCGCCCATCGAGGTCCCCGACGACGTGCCGATCCCCGACGAGACGATCGAGCTCGAGGACCTCGACCTCCGCCCGACGCTGGAGCCGGTCGAGATCGCCGCGCCGCCGGGGCTGGAGGAGGTCGAGGGGCCGCCCGAGGGGCCTGTGTTCGTCGAGCGCGCCGACCGCCGGCCGCAGTCGCGGCGGACCGTCTTCCCGGACTATCCGGCCGAGGCTGAGCGCCGCGACATCCGCGCCCGCGTCCGGGTCCGCGTGCTGGTCGACGAGCGCGGCCGGGTGCAGGAGACGCTGATCCTGGAGCGCTTCCTGCTCGACAAGAAGGACCGCGAGGAGCGCGTGGCCGAGATCGGCTACGGCGTCGAGGAGGCCGCGCTCGAGGCGGCGCGGCGCACGCCCTTCCGCCCCGGCCGCCACGGCGGACGCCCCGTGCAGACGTACACCACGCTCACGCTCAGCGTTGGGGTGTGATGACGAGCGCGGGCAGGTCGGGCAGACACGCGGGGGCAGACACATGGAGGGGCAGACACATGGAGGGGTAGCACACGCGGGGGGGGCAGACACACGGGTCTGCCCCTACGCCCGTTTGGGGTATCCGTAGGGGCGACCCCATGGGGTCGCCCGAGGGTTGGCACCACCGGCTCACAGCAAATCCAACTGCGCGTCGGCCGCCGGGTTGAAGCGGACCGTGCCCGGCCGCCCGGCCATCGCGGCGATCTGGCGGACGAGGCGCTCGAAGTCCTCCGGCTCGTTCACGAAGTCAATCGCCGTGGCGTCCACGATCAGGAGCGGACCCTTCGCGTAATGCTTGAAGTAGCGCTCGTAAGCCACTGATAGCTCCGCGATATAGCCCCGCTCCATGTTCTGCTCGTAGGACCGCCCCCGGCGGACGATGTTGTGCATCAGCCGGTCTACGGAGCTTTGGAGGTAGACGACGAGGTCGGGCTGCGAGGTCGCGGTCTCCATCAGCCCGTAGAGGGTTTCGTAGAGCCGCAGCTCGTCGCCGCCGAGGGTGGTGTGGGCGAATATGCGGTCCTTGTCGAAGGTGTAGTCGGCGACGGTGGCGTGGTGGAAGAGGTCGCCCGTGCCGAGGGCCTTCTGCTGGCGGAAGCGGCTGGCGAGGAAGGCGAGCTGGGTGTGGAAGGCCCAGCGCACCGCGTCGCGGTAGAAGTCCGGCAGGAACGGGTTCTCCTCGAACTCCTCGAGCACGAGGCGCGCCCCCACCCGCTCGGCCAGGAGGCGGGCGAGCGAGGTCTTCCCAGCCCCAATCACGCCCTCGACGGCGACGTAGCGGAGCGCGTCGGGCAGGAGCGGCTGCGCGTCCGAGAGCGCGGCGTCGAGCCGGTGCGCGGTCCGGTGGAGGGGGCCGGCGTCGGGGCACATCGCCAGCAGGTCGCGGACGGTCGCGTCGAGGACGGGGACGACGAGGTCCGGGGCGAGGTCGGCGAGGGGCTGGAGGACGAACCGCCGCCCGGCGAGGCGTGGGTGTGGGACGGCGAGGGCGTCGGTGCGGATCACGCGGTCGTCGTAGAGCAGCAGGTCGAGGTCGAGCGTCCGCGGTGCCCAGCGCGCGGCAGCGTTTCCTGCGCGTTCGCGCCCGGCGGCGCGCTCGATCCGCTCGAAGAGGGCCAGCAGGAGCGGCGGGTCGAGCGTCGTCCTGACCTCGGCGACGGCGGTGAGGTAGGGCGGCTGCGGCTCACCTCCCCCGGCCGGATCGTCGAGCGTGTGGGCCGCGCTCTCGTAGACCGGCGAGACGGCGGCGGCACGGACCTCCGGCTCGGCCGCGAGCACGCGGATAGCCGTCCTCAGCTGCGCCGCCCGGTCGCCCAGGTTCGCGCCCAGCCCGACGAACGCCCGCGCCTCTCCCCGCTCGCTCATGATCCCCTCTCCGGTGAGCGACCCGCCCGGTAGACGACCTCGGCCCGGTCCA
>JBBSMV010000234.1:0-4660 GCA_038232975.1 Rhodothermales bacterium | reverse complement strand
CGGAGACGTTCATCTGGCAGCCGTAGGTCTCGATGTAGACCCGGCGGGCGCCGGGGCGCGCGGCGGGGTCCTGCCCGCGCGGGTGCGGGGCGTCGAGGCCCGACGCCACGTCCGGCGCGGCCGAGACGGGCGGGAGGATGTCGAGGTCGGCGATGGGCTGCATAGCAGAGGCTCAGCTAGGGCGGGCAAAGCAATCTAAGCCCACCTGTGGGCCTCGCCCGTGCGCCCGGCGGATTGCAGAAAAAGTTAGCGAGAGCGGAATCCCCGAAGCGGCTCAAGTGTACGTTTGAGCAAGCAGTGCTGAGCACGTAGCACCTGCTCACTCAACCGAACACAAAAAAGCTCTCACACCATGTCCACCACCCTATCCACCGTACAAGCGCGCAACCAGTTCTCCGATGTGCTCAACCGAGCTTCCTATGGCAAGGAGCACATCGTGCTGACCCGGCGCGGCACCCCTGTCGCCGCCGTGGTTCCCATCGAAGCGCTGGCGATTCTGGAGCGAGCGATAGAAACACTCGAAGACGAGACCGACGTGCGCGAAGCCCGGCGCATTCTAGCCGATCCGCAAAGCGAGTTTGTCGACTGGGAAGAGGCGAAGCGCGAATTGAATCGGACGAATGAAACGCTACCGCCTCGTCGTCGAACGAAAGGCCATCAAGGCTCAGGAGAAACTGCCGCCTAAGCTCCAGCAGCGCCTCCAACAGGCCCTCGATGCGCTCGCAGACGACCCGCGTCCGCCGGGCTGTAAGAAGCTCTCCGGCGAAGACGCCCTCTACCGTATCCGCGCCGGCGACTACCGGGTGATCTACGAGGTCCGCGACACGGAAGTGCTGGTGCTCGTCGTCCGCATTGCCCCCCGCCGCGACGTGTACCGCTGATTCCTGAGCCTCGTGGCTTACCCCTCGAACGAGTACGACAGCCGCTTGGTCACGGCGTCGAAATAGGCCTGGTCCTCGGCGAGGTGGCGGAGGCGGAAGGTGCGCAGGCCGTCGCCGCTGCGGAAGGTGCGGCGGTAGAAGATGTACGGCCCCTCGTAGCCGGAGACGACGAACCAGTCCGGCCGCAGCACCTGGTAGGTCACGCGCTGGTCGGGGCTTGCCAGCTCGCTTTCGTACTGCCGCTCCAGCGCGCCCTCGCCGCCGGGCGAGGCGTAGACGAGGAGCGCCGCCGTGCCGTCGTCCGTCGAGAACGACTGCCCGTACTCCGCGTCGAGGCCGTCGTCGGGCCGGAAGAGGTTGTCGGGGTACTCGATGAGGTAGCCGTAGTCGTCGTTGAGGTACGCGACGTAGACCAGCTCGGTGGGGTCGGGCCAGGCGCGCTCAGGCACGCTCACCGGGGTCTCGGCGACGTAGGCCAGGGCCGAGTCGGCGGCGACGGCGCGGGCCGTGTCGAGCGCCGCGTCGGCGGCGGTGCGTTCGATCTCGGAGAGGTCGAAGCTGACCGGCTTCGGGCCGTCGTCCTCGCACGCGGCGAGGCAGGAAACAGCGAGCAGGGCGAGGGCGAGACGGGACATGGAGCCTAGACAGGATTAGCCAGAGAGGAAAGACCGTGTCGGCGCTCCGGCCCCGATCCCCCGTTCCAGGGCGCGGACGACGTACTTCCCGATCAGGTCGAACTCTAAGTTAACGACACGGCCCGGTTGCCAGTCCGCCACCGTTGTGCGCGTCCAGGTGTGCGGGATGATGGCGACCGTGAGCGCCTCGTCCTCCAGCCGGGCGACGGTGAGCGCGATGCCGTCGAGCGTGACGGAGCCGACGGGGATGAGGTACGGCGCGAAGCGCTCGGGGTAGCGGACCCGGACGAGCCACGAGTCCGCCAGCGGCTCAATGCGCGCCACCTCGCCCGTGGCATCAACGTGGCCCTGCACGAGGTGCCCGTCGAGCCGGCCCCCCGCCGGCATCGCCCGCTCCAGGTTGACCCGGTCGCCCGCGCCGAGCGCGCCGAGGTTCGTCTTGGCGAGCGTCTCCTCAACGGCGACGACGCTGAACGCCTGCCCGCCTGCGGCGATGACGGTCTGGCACGCGCCGTTGACGGCGACGCTCTGGTCGACCCGCAGCTCAGGCGCGAAGGACGCCTCGAGCGTGAGCCGCCGCCCGCCGCCCAGCTCCTCAACGGCAGCGACCCGGCCGACCTCTTCGATGATTCCTGTGAACATGGTGGACAACCCGGTGGACACTAACGATGCGGTAACACGCCGGTCACGCTGGGATAATAGCGCCTACACGGAACGGTGGTAGCCCAGAAACAAGATATCACCGCCGATGCGCTCCCACCGGCTCTCGGCGAAGCTCAGCGCCTCCGCCATCCGCCCGACGCCGAGGTCCCCCACCGACCGCCGGCCGCCGACGAGGGTCGGGGCGATGAAGAGCGCGAGCCGGTCCACGAGGTCGGCCCGCAGGAGGGCAGTTGCCAGCCCCGGCCCGGCTTCGACGAGGAGTGACTGCACCGGACGGTGCCTCCCGGGACCCGCGCCGAGCCGGTCGAGGAGCACGCCGAGGTCGAGGTGGTCGCCGCGCTCCGGCACCGGGAGAACGAGGCCGCTGCGCTCGCCGAGGGCGTCGGCGTAGCCCGGCTGCGCGGCCTCGCCGACGACGGCGACCGTGTGGGCGGCGTGCTCGTCGGTGAAGAGCCGGAGGTCGGCCGGGAGCGCGCCCGTGCGGTCGAGCACGACGCGGACCGGCTGCCGGCCCTCGGCGCGGCGGACGGTGAGCGCGGGATCGTCCGCGAGCGCCGTGCCGCTGCCGACGAGCACGCCGTCGAGCGCCGCGCGCCAGCGATGGACGAGGGTGCGTGCAGCCTCGCCCGAGACCCACTGGCTGTCGCCGGAGGCCGTGGCGACAGAGCCGTCGAGCGATTGGGCGAGCTTCAGCGTGACGAGCGGCCGGCCGGTGGCGAGGTGATGGGTAAAGGCCTCGTTCAGCCGCTTCGCCTCGTGCGCGAGCACGCCCACGCTCACGTCCACGCCGTGCGCCCGCAGCCGCTCGGTCCCGCGCCCGGCGACGGCCGGAAACGGGTCCTCCATGCCGACGACGACGCGCGGAATCCCCTTCGCCACGATCAGGTCAGCACACGGCGGCGTCTTGCCGAAGTGGCTGCACGGCTCCAGGTTCACCACGAGCGTCGCCTCGCGCAGCGCCGCCGCGCCGTGCCGCTGCTCGGCATCGCGGATGGCCCAGACCTCGGCGTGCGGCCCGCCATAGGCCCCATGCCACCCCTCGCCGAGGACCTCGCCCTCCGGCCCGACGAGCACGCAGCCGACGAGCGGGTTTGGGCTGACGGCCCCCGCCCCGCGCCCGGCGAGGTCGAGCGCCCGCCGCATCCACCGTTCTGCCGCCGCGCGCTCCGTCATCCGACCTCCTCCACCCAGTCCGGCAGGTCGCCGAGCGCCCACCGCTCGAAGTAGAACTTGTGCTCGGACTGGGCGCGCTGGTACGGCACCACGAACCGCCGCACGCCCTCGGCGGGGTGCGCGCGGAACGCGGCGACGAGTCGGTCCTTGAGCGGGGTCGGAGAAAAAAGGCTCCAGTCCCAGCCGCCGTGTGCCGGCTCAGGGAAGAGCACCGTCGCGCCTGCGTCGAGGAGCCTCCGGAGCGCCGGAATCCCGTCGCGCCTCTCGGCGGATGCAACCATCCCCAGGTCGTCTATCTGGACCGAAGCACTCGACCCGGCGAGCGCCGCCACCGCCGCCGGGTCGCGGAGCACCTCGGCAGGCTCGGCGGTCTCCGCTATCTCGCCGCTCCGCCGGGCCGCTGTCCATCGCAGGCCGGCCAGGACGTCGAGGAGCGGCGTGACGAACGCCTCCGGCCGGGTGATCGCCGTCAGCCCGGAGCGGTCGCCCCGGCTGCCGGCCAGGTAGCCTCGGCAGTAGGGCGGTGGGGTCAGGAAGGCCTCCAGCCCCAGTGTCGGCGCGGCGCGGCGGCGGGCGTCGGGGTCCGTCTCGGCCGCGAAGGCTTCGAGGAGGACCGGCTCTTCGTAGAAATACTTGACGATGTCCACAGGGCTACCGATTCGTGCGGAAGGTACCGCCGGTCCCGACCGAGGCGATCCCAAGGAACCCGAAGAGGCTCGTCTCGGAGGCTCGGCGCAGCCCATCGCCCCTACGGACACGGTCGGGGTCGGGCGGTAGACCTCGGGCGTGATGAACCACACCCTAGCGGCCCAGAGCGCGAGGGCCTCGCTATCTTTCTCAGCTTGCTTCCGCTCTTCCGCTCTTCCGGCACCCCGAACGGGTTCCAGCGTACCTTCCCGCCGCTCCCCACGCCGCACGGCATGAAAGCTATCCAGTCCGCGCTGATCTGGGCCGCCGAGGTGACGATCACCCTCCTCTGGCTCCCGCTCGTGGCCGTCGTCCGGCTCTTCGACCGCGACCCGGCGCACTACGCCACGGGCCGCCTCTTCCGCCTCCTCGGCAACGCGATGACGCGCGTCAACCCGCTCTGGAACGTCCACGTCGAGGGCGACTTCCCCGACGATCCGCGCCTGCCCTACGTCGTCGTCGCCAACCACCAGTCGAGCGCCGACATCCCCGTCGTCAGCCGGCTGCCGTGGGAGATGAAGTGGGTGGCGAAAGCCGAGATGTTCCGGGTGCCGGTGGCCGGCTGGATGATGCGGCTCGCGGGGGACATTCCGGTGGACCGCACGGCCACGGCGAGCCGGG
>JBBSMV010000233.1:0-4680 GCA_038232975.1 Rhodothermales bacterium | reverse complement strand
TCGTTCCACGCGAACATGAACGTCAGCAGCGCCACCGTGACCAGCGCCGGCCGGGCCAGCGGCAGCGCGATCCGCCGGAAGATAGTCCACTCGCCCGCCCCGTCGATCCGCGCCGCGTCGAAGAGCTCGCTCGGGAGCGTCAGGAAGAACTGCCGCATCAGGAAGATGTTGAACGCGCCCCCGCCGAGGAAGGCCGGCACGACGAGCGGCTTATAGGTGTTGAGCCAGCCGAGCTCCTTGAAGAGCACGAAGAGCGGGATCATAATGACCTGGAGCGGCAGCATCATCGTCGCCACGACGAAGAGGAAGAGCGCGTCGCGCCCCGGCCAGCGGAGGCACGCGAAGGCGTAGGCCACGAGCGCGCTCGACCCGACGGTCCCGATGATCGTGAGGACCGTGATGAGGGTCGTGTTGCGGAGGTAGAGCAGGAACGGCATCCGCCGGAAGACCTCGGCGTAGTTGTCCCACCGGACGGTCTCGGGCATCCACACTGGCGGGACGGCGAAGATCGCCTCGTTGCCCTTGAGTGAGGTCGAGACCATCCACGCGAACGGCAGCAGCAGCACGAACGCCACGGCGACGAGCGCGCCGACCCCGAGGGCCTTCTTGGGCGATATAGGGCGGTTCGATGCCACGTGTTGGTGCTGACCAGGTTCGTCCAGTAGTCGGTGCGTCGGTGGTGCCAACCCTCGGGCAACCACAAGGGAGCGCCCCTACAAGGTGGGCACAACGGTCTCGTTAGCTTTCTGGTTTTTCTTTCTCTCTCCTCTCTCTCCTCTCTCTTCACCGCGGCAGGCCGCGCAGGCGGATGAAGCGCGGGCGGTAGAGGTCGGCGTCGCGGAAGAAGTCGCCGAAGAAGTCGAAGGTGTTGACGTTGTACGAGATCAGCAGCGTCCCCGGCTCCGAGAGGTGCGGGTGCGCCTTGGCGTTGTAGCAGTAGTAGTCCGGGTCCTGGTCCACCTCGGGGCAGCTATAGACGTCGATCACCGGTCCCCACGGCCCCACCGGGCTGTCGCCGACGCGCGCGCCGACGAACCGCGAAATCCCGTCGCGCTGGAAGACGAGGAGGTACTGCCCGTTCGCCAGCAGCGTCACGCTCAGCTCGTTCGAGACCCGGCTCGTGACGGGCACCGCCGCGTCGAGGTCAGGCACCCACGCCGCGCCGTTCCAGTAGCGGTACCGGCCGAAGTCGGCGATGTGCTCGGGGCGGACGCGGGCGACGAGGAGCTTCTTGGACAGGTCGTTGCGGACGCCGTAGACGTAGAGGTAGCCGTCGGGGTTGGGGACGCCCGCCCCGGCGAGGTTCGGGAGGAGGCCCGCCCCGAACGTGAGGTCGCCCCGGCCGTTCTGCGCGGGGCGGTAGAGCGGCGTGTCGAACTGCTCCACCGGCCCCGGCCGCCCGCCGGCGAGCGAGGTCCGGGCGAGGTTCGCGCCGACGAGCTCGAACGGGAACGCCCCACTGCCGCCCGGCCCGACGCGGAGGTAGTAGGCCCACAGGTCGCCGCCGATCACGATCCCGTCAGCGTTCCAGTACCACTGCCCCGGCTCGGAGTCCGGCGTGTCCGGGACGACGAGGGCGCGGGGGTCCTCGCGCCCGCCGCGCCAGAAGAACGCGATGGCGTCGGGGTCAGGCACGCCGCCGTCGAGCAGCGCGGCGGTGTTGTTGACGAGCCGCGCCCCCGGCGCGCGGCTGCCGTCGGGGCGGACGTCGCCGATGGCGGTGTCGTTGAAGAGAAAGACTGTCCTCGTCCCCCCTGCCGTCCCCGGCGCTTCGACGCCGCTCAGGGGAACCGAGAAGATGCCGTCGGCCCCAGTCCAGCCGTGGTTCCGGTCGAAGAGGGCGGTCCACGCCGGTGCAGCCTCGACCGTCACGCGCCCCGGCAGCGCCGCGACGCTTGTCGTCGTCTGAAGGTCCATGCCGGGTTCCTCGTCGGTGGTGCCGGGGTCGCACGCGGCGAGCAGCAGGAGGGAGGAGAAGAGGGGAAGGAAGGTCCGCATGAGGGTGGGGGTTGGTTGGCCTGCCGTCTCTCGCAACGAGGAGGCCGGGACCTGGATAAGGGCTTTAGGCCCTGCCTTCGTAGTAGACCCAGCGCTTGCCGAGCCGGAACTGCACGACGGTCACGGCGAGCGTGAGGACGAGGAGCAGCCACGCCATCGCCGAGGCGTAGCCCATCTCGAAGTCGTCGAAGGCCTTGTAGTAGAGGTAGAGGTTGTAGAAGAGCGTCGAGTCCAGCGGCCCGCCCTGCGTCATCACGTAGGCCTCGGTGAAGACCTGGAACGAGAAGATGACCTCGAGCACCGTCCACAGGAAGATCACCGGCGAGAGCATCGGGAGCGTGACGTGCCGGAACTTGGCCCACGCCCCGCCGCCGTCAATCTCCACGGCCTCGTAGAGGTGGTCCGGGATGCCCTGGAGCGCCGCCAGGAAGACGATCATCCGCGCCCCGCCGACCGACCACAGCCCCATCAGCACCAGCGCCGGCTTCGACCACACGGGGCTTTGGAGCCACAGCGGCCCCTCGATCCCGACCCACCCGAGGACCTCGTTGACGAGGCCGACCGACGGGTTGAACAGCCACAGCCAGATCACCGAGAGCACCACGCCGGTGATGATCGACGGCAGGAAGAAGGCCGTGCGGAAGAGCTTCACCCCGCGCACGCTCTGGTTGACGAGCACCGCCAAGAGCAGCGACCCGGCAACCGCAAAGGGCACCCGGAGCACGGTGTAGACGAGCGTGTTCCAGACGGCCGTGCCGAAGTACGGGTCCGCCGTCAGCAGCGCCGTGTAGTTGTCGAGCCCGATGAACTGCGGGACCCGGAGCACGTCGTAGCGGCACAGGCTGTAGTAGAGCGACAGCACCATCGGGTAGAGGCCGAAGACGAAGAAGCCGACGAGCCACGGCGAGAGGAAGAGGTAGCCCGCCGCCGCCTCGCGCCCGGTGTGCGTCCCGAGCCGGCCGCGCACCCGCCGCACCCAGCCTCGGTCCGGCCCGCCCGGCGGCAGCGGGGCCGGCCCCGGCGGCGGAGCCATCTCGTAGACGACGTCGGTCTGCACGGCTTGCATGGCTCAGCTCTGGACCCCCTGCCGCGTTTGCGGTCGCTCGCATGGCTCGCTCCCAGCTACGCGTGGCTGTCCCCCTTGACGAGGGGGACAGTCCCGTTCGCATCGCGCTCCGCGCTCAGGCTTCACGGGACGGGGGGTATTCCGGTAGCGGTGAGCCATCGTTAACCTCCTCCCTCTTCGTTCGCGCCGTCCAGCGTCACGTTCGCCCGGACGTAGCGGTCGTAGGATGCGGCGCGGTCGAGGGCGTCCTGGACCACGGCCTCGGCCTGACGGAGCGCCTCGGCGGGCGTCTGCCGGCCGTAGATCACCCGGTCCTGCGCGCCGAAGAACTCGCGCCAGAACACGTCGTGCGCCAGCGGCACCACCGTCGGCGAGTGGGCGACCTCCATCTGCGCCGCGAAGACCGCCATCTCGGGGCTCGTCAAGAAGCTCGGGTCGGTCGCGGCGAAGCGGTTGGCCGGGAACAGGTCCTCGTCGGTCGCGGCGACCTCTTCGAGCTGAATCTGCCGCTGGACGGCGAACTGCATGAAGGCCCACGCCGCCTCGGGGTGCGCCGCGCCGCGCGGAATCGCCAGCCACCAGCTCCCGGCCGACGACGCCGGCGGGCGGCCGGGGAAGGTCGGGATCGGGGCGACGCCGACCTCGAGGTCCGGGTTGTAGCGGGCGGCCTGGTCGAGGTAGCTCAGGTCGAGGACGGCCATGCCGATGCGGCCCGAGAGGAACCCATGCTGGTCGGCGCTGCCGAGGCCGGCGGTGAACGCCTTGAGGTCATCCACCCCGTAGGCGGCGTAGAAATCGGCGATCCACCCCAGCGCCTGGCGCATCGGGGGCGTGTCGAGCGTGACCGTCCGGCCGTCCGGGCTGAGGAAGACGGCGTCCTGCTGCCACGCCATGAGCTGGGTCGTCGGCAGGTTGCCGTAGTCGGGGACGAAGCCGACCTGGGTCAGCCGCCCGTTCGGGCCGCGCCGGGTGAGGCGGCGGGCGGCGTCTTCCAGCTCGTCCCACGTCTCGGGCGGGCGCTCCGGGTCGAGGCCGGCCTCGCGGAAGAGGGCCTTGTTGTAGAAGAGCGCGTAGGAGGTTGATTGGATCGGGATAGCGAACGTCTGCCCCTGCCAGCCCATCTCGCTCCAGAGCGCCGGGAAGAGCTGTGTCGTGTCGAAGCCGGTGGATTCGATGAACCCGTCGAGCGGGGTGAGCGCCAGGCGCGAGGCCCACTTGACGACGGGGACGAACTGGCTCACCACGTCCGGCGGGTCGCCCGAGAGCACGGCGGTGAGGATCTTCTTCTCGTGCTCGTTCCACGGGATCGGCGTGGCCTCCACCACCACCGAGTCCTGGACCTCGTTGAAGCGCCGGGCGTGGTACGGCACGGCGTCCTGCGCGCCGACGATGTACCAGTAGCGGATGTGCGTCTTCCCGTCGCTGGGCACCTTCCGCCCCGGCGTCCAGACGAGGAGGCCGAGCGTGACGAGGGCGACGAGCGCCCAGCCGACGTACTGCGCTGTGGTTCGTAACTGCGCTATGGTCCGCAGGCGCGCGCTCATAGCCCGAGGCTCACGGTGAAGCGGTGGGTCGCCCCGAGGAGCGCGCCGAAGGGGACGTAGGCGTAGTCGGCC
>JBBSMV010000232.1:0-4695 GCA_038232975.1 Rhodothermales bacterium | reverse complement strand
GGCCGGCGGCCCCCCCCCGCTCGCTTCCAGCCTCCTGTATCTGCTCTTCCGGTCCAGCCTCGCTCTCCGATGCCGAACGCCCTACCTCGCCTCGCCCTCGTCGTCGCCTTTGGCCTGACCGTCGCCCTCCCCGCTCGCGCGCAGCGCTACGAGCAGTACGCCCGCGCCGCCGTCCCCTCGGCGCAGGTCCTCGGGATGGGCGATGCCGGGGTCGCCTTCGCTGGGCCGGAGACGGCCTTCTTCTACAACCCGGCCCACTTCGCCCGCCTCGGGATCGCCCGGCCGCGCATCGAAATCCTCGGGGCGCGCGGCACCCTCAACACCAAATTCTTCGGCGACCTCGACTTCGTCACGAACCGGGTCCGGCCGGAGCTGGAAGACGGAATCGGCGACGGGGAGGGCGGCCTGCCTACGCCTGAGGAGTGGGCCTTCCTCCAGGAGGCGCTCGCGCAGGGCCGCCGCCCGACGGTCGGGCAGGCCGCGGCGCTCCTGCCGTCGGTGATGCTGAACGTCGGCCCCTACGGCGTCGGAGCCGGCGTCTTCGGCCACAACACGACGCGCTACGACTTCCAGGACAACGGCACCGGCATCCCGGTGCTCGACCTCTTCAGCCAGCTCGACGCCATCGTCGCGCTCTCGGGTGGGGCGCGCCTCCCGAACACCAACCTCTCGGCCGGCCTCACCGGCAGGTATGTGCAGCGCTACGTCGGCTACAAGAACGAGGACTTCCTCGCCCTCGACCCGGACGGCGAGCAGCTCTACGTCATCAACGGCTCGACGGTCGCCTTCGACCTCGGCGTGCAGTACACCGACGCCGTGGCGACACTGCCCGGCTCGCTCGACCTCGGCCTCGCCGTCTACGACCTCGTCGGCGGGGGCTTCCGCTACGGCCTCTACGAGTCGGTTGCCCTGGCGGGCAGCGGCGCGGACGACGAGCGCGAGATCGCAAACGTCCTCGGCGCGTTCGAGGGCCGCGACGGCGCGCCGTCGTTCCGGCTCGGCGCGGCCTACCGGCAGCCCGCGCTCCCGTCGCTCCCGTTGCTGGGCGACCTCGGCGTAGCGCTCGACTACGTGAGCGCCTCCACCTCGGAGTCCGAGCAGCCGCTGCTCTCGAAGCTCCGGCTCGGCGGGCAGGCGACGGTCGGCGGCGTCCTGGCCGTGCGGGCGGGCCTCAGCCAGGGCTACCCGACGTTCGGGACCGGGATTCAGACCCCGTTCTTCCGGCTCGACTACGTGTTCTACGGGATCGAGGACGGCCGCCTGCCAGGGCAGCTCGAGCGCTACAACCACCTCGTGCAGGTCCGCTTCGGGTTATTTTAGGGGTTGGGCGGAGGATGTTGGGGTACGCTGAGCAGGCGCTTAATCCAAAATCTAAAATCCCGCCTCCCCAATCGGCTTACCTTGCTTTTCTGCATTCGCCCACCTAGCCTGGCTCGACTCCGATGGCGCGCAAAGACCAACTCACCGGCAAAGGCCCGATGTCGGGCAACCACGTCTCGCACGCGCACAACAAGGTGCGGCGGCGCTTCCACGTGAACCTCCAGAAGAAGCGGTTCTACGTCCCCGAAGAGGACCGCTGGGTCACGCTGCGCGTCTCGACGCAGACGCTCAAGACGATCAACAAGAACGGCATCGCGGCCGTGCTCAAGGAGGCCCGCGCCCAGGGCGTCCGCGTCTGAGCAGGCCCCCGCCTCTGAACCGACCACCGCTAACCCGCTCCCGTCATGGCTAAGGGCAAAGACGTCCGCCACCAGATCACCCTCGAGTGCACCGAAGCGCCGGGGACCTCGCGCTACTCGACGACCAAGAACCGCCGCAACACGACCGGGCGGCTGGAACTGCGCAAGTACAACTCCGTTCTGCGCAAGCACACGCTCCACCGCGAGATCAAATAGCTCGGGGTTTGGGGTCCGAGGTCGTGAGTACGCACACGCGACCTCCTAACCCAGAACCCATCACTCCCAACCTCTTTACGTCATGGCGAAGAAAGTCTCCAAGAACCAGCGCACCAACCGCGGGGCCGGGGCCGGCCAGCGCAGCATGGCGAAGGTCATCATGGCCTCGAAGAAGCAGAACGGCCACTACGAGTTCCGCCAGAAGATGGTCGAGGCCTCGCAGGTCCAGGACGAGCTGAAGGCCGCCCGCAGCTAGCCCGCCGCGCAAACGCTCTGATGCGAATAGCCTGAAGGGCAGCCTCCGCCGGGGGCTGCCTTTTTTAGCGCTGTCCGGCGAGGACCAGCAGCGCCTCTACGCGCACCGCCGTCGGGAAGAAGACGAACGCGAAGCCGAAGAACGGGGCCGCGAAGAGGAGGTTGACCAGCTCCCCCGTGAGGAACGACGCCACACCGGCGACGAGCGCCGAGCCTTCGAGGAACGCCAGCGAGAGCACGCCGGAGCTTCGGACCGCCGCGAGCGCCTCGGCGCGGGTGCCCGCCGCCGGCAGCTTCCGGTCCACCAGGCGGCGCTGCACCGCGAACGCGGCGAGCACGGCGGCCAGGTTGACGAGCGCGTTGACGTAGAAGAACGTCTCCGTCCCTTCACTGACGGCCCGGCCGTAGCCGACCGCCGTGAGGCCGCCCAGCACGACGGTCATCAGCGCGACACCGCCGACGAGGGCGCGCCAGACGAGCTGGAGGGCGCGGAGATCGGCGGGGCGAGCGTCCATGCCGGGAAGATAGTCCTGCGTGCGAAATGTCGGTGATCGGAGGCGCGGGGCGGGCGGCGTAGATATATTGGCCGCTGCCCGACATCAGGTGTCTGGCCTCGGGGCGTAGCTCAGCCCGGTAGAGCGCTGCCTTTGGGAGGCAGAAGTCGTCGGTTCGAATCCGGCCGCCCCGACTGGAAGATGAAAGGGAGCTATGACGGGGACGTGATGTGCCTCGCTCGCTCTGTGGCAATTGGCACAGAGGAGGACGCACGTTGCCAACTCCGCGTGTCGCCTCGCTGCTGAGAAAAGGCGGAGCTTCGTCCACTGATCCTCCTTACACGGATACTCCTTAGCAGAGGGGTCGGTAGGGTGGAAGTCGTAGAGGCCGGGGTAAAACCGCCCGCCGCAGTCCTCGCACGTCCCACCCCTCCGTTCGACCTCTTCGGCCTTGATTCTGCGCCACCGATCCACGCAGTACCGGTTAAAGCAGTCCTTGCACCGGGTCTGGACCTTTGTGCCACTCCTGTAAAAGCCTACCTCTAGCAGAGTGCGGTTCCATTCGGAGCACGTCCTCATCGGCTGTACCCCATCGAAAGCCCCGATAGCTTAAGTGGATAAAGCCACGGCCTTCTAAGCCGTTGAGTCCAGGTTCGAGTCCTGGTCGGGGCGCATTGCGGAACGGGAGGCAGAGCGGAAGGTAGTATCTTAGCCCCTGCGGTGACGTGGCCGAGTGGCTAGGCAGAGGCCTGCAAAGCCTCGTACGGCGGTTCGAATCCGTCCGTCACCTCCCAAGCCCCGGAGCCGAAAGTAGCTCCGGGGCTTTTTTGTCGACAGGCTGCCGGCCCGACGTTCAGCTTTGGTATAACCAAACCCCTACCGACGCTGCTCGGCAACTCGACGCCGCCTCGGGGCGCGACGGGACGCAAAAACCCCGCGCGCGCCGAAGCACACGCGGGGTCGGGGACAACCCTGGCGAGGTCGTCCGGAGGAGACACTGGAAGGGTACGGGCCGCCGGTGCCAACGGTATGGCACGGCGTGCCGTTGGAGGTTATGGGTTCGGGGATGAAAATCACCAACCTCCAACCCATGACCTCCAACCGTCTAATCCATCATCTTCCGCAGGAAGGCCGGCACGTCGGTGTCGTCGGTGCGGTCGCGCTCGTGGCGGCGCTTGAAGTCGTCGGCCTGGAGGCGACGGACGTTGGCGGGGCGCTTCTTCGCGGTCTCCTCCTCGGCCTCCGCGAGGGCCGGGGTGCGGCGCTCGTAGGCGGGCGTGTCGAGGTGCCGGAGGTTGTCCTCGCCCTTGTAGCCCGGCACCGGCTCGTCGCCGGCGAGGCGGACGGTGCGGCGGACGCGGGCCTCGCGGTGCTCGGTGTCGAAGCCGGTGGCGATGACCGTCACGCGCAGCTCGTCCTTCATCCCGGGGTCAATGACGGTGCCGAAGATGACCTCGGCGTCGTCGCCGGCCTCGCGCTGGATCACGGACGTGGCCTGCGTCGCCTCGCGGATGCCGAGGTTCTCGCCGCCGGTGATGTTGACGAGCACGTTGCGCGCGCCGGCAATCGAGGTGCCGTCGAGGAGCGGGCTCGAGATCGCCTCGAGGGCGGCGCGCTCGGCGCGCTTGTCGCCCTGCGCGGTGGCGCTCCCCATGATCGCCGTCCCGCCGTCCTGCATCGTGGTGCGGACGTCGGCGAAGTCGAGGTTGATGATGCCGTGGACGGTGATGAGGTCCGAGATGCCGCGCGTGGCGTTGTAGAGCACGTCGTCGGCCATCTCGAAGGCGGCCATGAGCGTGGTGTCGTCGGCGGCGATGTCGAGGAGGCGCTCGTTGGGGATCACGATGAGCGTGTCGACGGTCTCGCGGAGGAGGTCGAGGCCCTCGCTGGCGGCCTTCATGCGCTTGCGGCCCTCGCAGTCGAAGGGCTTGGTGACGATGGCGACCGTCAGGATGCCCATGCGCTTGGCGATGGCCGCCACGACGGGCGCGCCGCCGGTGCCGGTCCCGCCGCCCATGCCGGCGGTGACGAAGACCATGTCGGAGCCTGCG
>JBBSMV010000231.1:0-4717 GCA_038232975.1 Rhodothermales bacterium | reverse complement strand
CATCCTCGAAGCCCGCGGCCTCCGCGTCACGATCCAGAAGTTCGACCCCTACATCAACGTCGACGCGGGGACGATGAACCCCTACGAGCACGGCGAGGTCTTCGTCACCGACGACGGGGCCGAGACCGACCTCGACCTCGGGCACTACGAGCGCTTCCTCGGCGTGCCGATGAGCCAGGCCAACAACGTCACCACCGGGCGCGTCTACTCCGGGGTCATCGAGAAGGAGCGCGCCGGGGCCTACCTCGGCAAGACCGTCCAGGTGGTCCCCCACGTCATTGACGAGATCAAGTCGTGGATGCGCAAGCTCGGCGAGACGGGCGCGCACGACGTCGTCATCACTGAGGTCGGCGGGACGGCCGGCGACATCGAGAGCCTACCCTACCTCGAGGCGATCCGGCAGTTCGCCCTCGAGGAGGGGCGGCAGCACGTCTGCCTCGTCCACCTCACCCTCGTCCCCTACCTCGCCGCCGCCGGCGAGCTCAAGACCAAGCCGACCCAGCACTCGGTCAAGACGCTCCAGAGCTACGGTCTCCAGCCCGACGCCCTCGTCTGCCGCACCGAGCACCCGCTCGACGACGACATCCGCCGCAAGATCGCCAACTTCTGCAACGTCGAGCAGCGCGCGGTCGTGCAGATGCGCGACGCCGAGAGCATCTATGAGGTCCCGCTCCTGCTGCGCGAGCAGGGGATTGACGACGTGGTGATCGAGAAGCTGCACCTCGCCGAGGAGGCCGAGGCCCACGGCGCGGCGCTCGGCGAGGTCGAGCTCGGCCGGTGGATCGAGTTCCTGCAGCGCCTCAAGCACCCGAGCGGCAAGGTCCGCCTCGCGCTCGTCGGCAAGTACGTCGAGCACCAGGACGCGTACAAGTCCATCTCGGAGAGCTTCATCATCGCGGGCGCGGCCCACGGCGTGCAGATCGAGGTCGTCCCGGTGCATTCGGAGGCGGTCACGGCGGAGAACGTGGCGGAGGTTCTGGGAGGCGTCTCCGGGGTCCTCATCGCGCCCGGCTTCGGCGAGCGCGGGATCGAGGGGAAGATCGAGGCCGCCCGGTTCGCGCGCGAGCGCGGCGTCCCGTTCCTCGGCATCTGCCTCGGGATGCAGTGCGCCGTGATCGAGTTCGCCCGGAGCGTCTGCGGCTGGGAGGACGCCCACTCGACCGAGTTCGCCCCGGAGACGCCCTACCCGGTGATCGCCCTGATGGCCGAGCAGAAGGAGGTCACCGAGAAAGGCGCGACGATGCGCCTCGGCGAGTATCTCTGCCGCCTCGAAGACGGCTCACGGGCGCGGGAGATTTACGGCGAAGACACCGTGCGCGAGCGCCACCGCCACCGCTACGAGGTCAACAACCACCTCCGCTACAAGCTCCGCGAGCACGGCATGGCCTTCACCGGCGTCAACCCCGAGCGCGACCTCGTTGAGATCATCGAGCTGCCGGAGGACGGGCCGGCGGGGCACCCGTGGTTCGTCGGGGTGCAGTTCCACCCGGAGTACAAGACGACGGTGCAGCGCCCGCACCCGCTCTTCGTGGCGTTCGTCGGGGCCGCCGTGGCGCACGCGACGGAGCAGGGCACGCTCGAGACGCCGCGCCCGCCGGCCGCCACGCGCAAGGTCCGCCGCGCCTCAGCGAAGGTCCTCCGCAGCGGCGACGGCGAGGCCGGCCTGCCCGTGGGCCTCCCGAGCGCGGAGAGGTAGTCACCGCCGGTCCACGACCCGGTAGCCAATGGCCAGAAGCGTGCGCGAAAGTCGGCTACCGAGGGGCCTGTCTCTGAACCGCGAACGGGGACTGCCTTCTGTCGTAGTATCACCCGAACCCACCGCCCGCAGCTCATGCAAGCACCGACACCCAAGCAAGCGACGCTGGACCTGATTCAGCGTCTGCCCGACGACGCCTCGTTCGAAGACATCCAGTACGAGGTCTACGTGCTTCAGAAGATCGAGGCGGGGCTGCGTGAAGTGGAGGCGGGCGAGTCGGTGTCACACGCAGAGGCCGGACGGCGGTTGAGCCGGTGGCTCGGCGAGGATGAGGACCGTGGCTGAGGTCCGCTGGTCGCCTCAGGCCCTCCGCGACCTCGATGCCATCGGCGAGCACGTGGGGCGTTCGTCGGCGCAGGATGCGCGGTCTCTTGTGGCGCGGCTGTACGCAGCGGGCGGGGTGCTCGAAGCCTTCCCGGGTATGGGGCGCGCTGTACCCGAAGTCGAGTTGGGCCACATTCGTGAGCTAGTGCGCGAAGGATACCGCATCGTGTACTTCGTTGCGGGAGAGGACGTTGAGGTACTGGCGGTGCTGCACAGCCGGCAGGACCTCCGGAAGAAGCTGCGGCGAGAGTGAATAGCCCGCTCCTGCCGGCCTCTTTAGGAACGACTTTCACCGCAGGTCCAGAACCCGGTAGCCGACGGCCGGGACCGTGAGCGAGAGCTTGCCGCCGTCCAGCATCACCGCCCCGCAGCCGAGCGCATCGCGTGCCGAGACGAAGGGCACGGGCAGGTCGAGCGTGAGCGTCTGCGCCGCGCCGCCTTTGTTGAGGACGACGAGCACGCTGCCGTCGGGGTCGTCGCGAAGGTAGGCCCATACGGAGTCGTCGGCGCGGAGGGTGTGGAAGCCGCCGCGCCGGAGCGGAGCACGCGACTGCCGGAGCCGGACGAGGGCGGCGACGTGGTCTTTCAGCGCCTGCTCCTCCGGCGTCACCTCGTCGCCGAAGCGCATCGGGCGGCGGTTATCGGGGTCGTTCGCGCCGGTCATCCCGATCTCGTCGCCGTAGTAGAGCGTCGGGACGCCGGGGGTGGTCAGGAGGTAGGCGAGGTACAGCTCGGCGAGGCGGTAGCTCGCGGGGTCGTCCACCCGGATGTCAGCGGTCCAGCCCGGCTCCTTGTCGTCGGGGGCGTCGCGGGGGAGGTCGCCGTCGGCGTAGGCGAGGAAGCGGGGCTTGTCGTGGGAGTCCATGACGTTGCCCATGACGTGGTCCGGGCCGTAGACGTCGAGCGACTTCTGCATCTCGGCGTCGAGCACCCCGAAGCCGGCGTCGGGGTCGAGGAAGACGTGCTTCGCCGCGTCGTAGAGGTTGAAGTTGAACTGCGCGTCGAGCTGCCCCGGCGTGACGTAGCTCGAGACCAGCTCGTAGGAGCCGAACGTCTCGCCGATCTGGTAGGGCGGCACGTCGCGCACAGGGGCGACCTCGCGCCGGAGCTTGCGCGTGAGTGTGCGCCAGAAGCGGTTGGGGACGTGCTTGACGGCGTCGTGCCGGAACCCGTCCGCGCCGGTTTGTTGGAGCCACCACACGGCATCGTCGGTCACCGTTTCGAGGGCCGCGTCGGAGGCGAGGAAGTCGAAGCTCGGGAGGTACGGCTCGAACCACGTCGTGAGGCGGTGCTCGTCCCAGAGGCGGAGGTTCCGGCGGCCGTCGGGGAGGTCGAGCGTGCCGAACCAGCCGGGGTGCTCCCGGAAATACGGGTGCTCCTCGTGGACGTGGTGGGCGACGAAGTCGAGCAGCACCCGGAGGCCGCGCGCGTGCGCCGCCGCGACGAGCCGTCGCAAGAGGGCCATGTCGCCGAAGCGCTCCTCAACGGCCTCCCCTTCGGTCGGCCAGTAGCCGTGGTAGGCGGTGTACCAGCGGTGCGGCGGCGGGTACTCGCGCTCGGCGCGGTCCGTGTTCTCGGCGACCGGCGAGAGCCACAGGACGTTCACCCCGAGGCTGTCGAAATACCCCACCTCCAGCTTGTCGAGGATGCCTTGCAGATCGCCGCCGTAGTAGTTGGCGCGGGCGGCGAGCGAGTCGTGCTGGACGGGGCGCGAGTTCGACGGGTCGCCGTCGGCGAAGCGGTCAATCATGATCTGGTAGAGCACCGCGTCGCGCCACGCGAAGCCGTCGCCCAGGCGGACGGTGGCGAAGCGCGTCGCGGGACTCCGGGCGACGGCGACGCGCACGGTCTCGCCCGCCGTCTCCGGCCCAAGGTGGACGCGGACCTCGGTGCCCTCGGCGCGCACGGCCTCGGCGGAGAGCCGCCGGTTGCCGACGAGCGCGACTACGGCCTCCGGCGGCACCGGCGCGGGCACGCCGTCGCGGAGATAGGCAAAGCGCAGCGCCTCACCGTCGGAGGGCAGCGTCAGGAGCGCAGCCGTGCCTGCGTGCCGCGGCGGGACGACGAGCACGTTGTTGAACCCGCCGAGGCCGTTCGGCACGACCTCCGGGTTTGCCAGGTCGAGGACCTCCTCGCCGCCGACGGTGAGCTTGTACTCGTAGCGGCCCGGCTCGAGATCGAGCGTCGTCTCGAAGGCTCCGTGGCCCGAGTCGGTGAGCCGGTCGCGGCTGCGGCTCCAGTCGTTGAACTGCCCGATCACGAAGACCTCGGCCGCGCCGCCAGCGCGATAGGTGAAGGTAGCGGGGGCGAGCACGCGGACCTGTACCGGCAGCACGCCCTCCACCCCGCGCTGCGCGAACGGGACGAGGAGCAGCCCCTCTGCCTCGCCGCGCGGCGTGAGCACGAGCGTCCCTGACACCGCGCCATACTCCACCCGAACCTCTGGCATGTTCCCAAACGTCAACCCCCCGGAATCGACGAACAGGTCGGCGACGAGGACCGTGTCCGGCCGGCCGGCGACGAGCGTGAGCGGTCGGAGGAGGTCGGCTGGCTGTGCCGCCGCGGGCAAGGCGAGGGCGACGAGGAGAGCGGCGCGTTTCAACGAGAGTCGGGGGTCGGGGGTCGGGGGTCGGGGGT
>JBBSMV010000230.1:0-4733 GCA_038232975.1 Rhodothermales bacterium | reverse complement strand
GTCGAGAGCAAGCCCTCAGCGCGGCAGCCCCGGACGTAGGCCGCCGCGAGCGTCGCCACGCGCTCGGGCTCCTCGCCGAACGCGCGCGTCGCGATGATCGGGTTGTCGGGGTTGCGGTTCACGTCGGCCACGGGGCTGAACGTGACGTGGATGCCGCACGCGAGCGCCTCGCGCGCCGACACCATGGCGAACTGCTCCGTCATCACCTCGGCGTCGCTGAGCGCACCGAAGGCGCGGGCGTGCGGAAACATCGTCGCCCCCTTCACCTGCTGGCCGACGCCGCGCTCCATGTCCGTCATCACGAGAAGCGGACGCCGCGCCTCGTGCCGGAGCGCCGCACGCTGGAGCCCGACGAGCGTATCGCGCGTCTCGGGCCACGTCCCGTTGAACAGGATCACCCCGCCGATGGGGTAGCGGCCGAGCAGATCGAGAACGCCCACGGCATCCTCTTCCGCGCGGCGCGGCGGCTTCATGTTCGAGCCGAGGCGGACGATGAGGAGGCCGGCGGCTTTGTCGCGGAGGCGCTGGAGATCGGACACGAAGTGGGGGGCTGTGCGAGGAGGAAGGAGCTTAACTCGAAAGCTCCGGCGTGAGGTCCGAAAAAGAAAATCCGGTGGAGGTGTTACCTCCGGCCGATTTTTTCCGTCATGTAGGGCAGAACCCTCCGCCGCTTCTCGCACGCCCGATCATGGCTACGACCGCTGACATCCGCCCCGCCGATCTCCAGCCCCTCAGCACTTTTGCTTTCGCCCGTCCGCGCCGCCGCAGCCGCGTCGTCCCGTGGCTCCTCCTCCTCGCAATCTGGGGGATCGCCACCGCCCTCCTCGTCCTCGGGGCCGAGACGGCGACGATGATCGCAGCCGTCGGCCCTTAGCGGTAGAGCCCGTGCTCGGCGGCGTAGGCGAGGACGCGGTCGGGGACGAGGTAGCGCGCCGAGCGCCCGCCACGCAGGAGATCACGCACCGCCGTCGAAGACACATCGAGCAGCGGCCGGTCGAGCAGGATCACGCGCCGCCGGAGGGCCGGGTCTACGGCTGCCATGTCGGCACCGGGACGCGGGTAGACGATGAGGTCCGCGCGGCGGAGGATCTCCTCCGGCTCCCGCCACGACGCGAACTGCGCGAGGCTGTCGCCGCCGATCAGGAGTGAAAAGGCGGCTTCGGGGTGCGCGGCGTTCAGCGCCCGGAGGGTGTCCACGGTGTAGGAGACGCCCGCCCGCTGGAGTTCCAGGTCGGAGACGACGAAGGCTACATTATCCTCCGCCGCGAGACGCGTCATCGCCAGCCGGTGCGGCCCGTCGGGCAGGTCGGCCTCCTGCTTGTGAGGCGGAACCGCGGCGGGCATCCACAGCACGCGGTCGAGCCCAGCCTCGTCGCGCGCCGCTTCGGCGAGGGCGAGGTGCCCGAGGTGCGGCGGGTTGAAGCTCCCGCCGAAGAGGGCGACGCGCCCGGTGAGCGGGGCGTCCACGCCTCAGCGCCCGGCCTGGTCGAAGCGGCCGAGCGCGTTCTCCACCTCGGCGTAGACGGTGTCGGCCTCGCCGCGCAGCGGGCTGTCCGGGAAAAGCTGGACGAGCTGCTGGTAGGCGTCGGCGGCCTGCTGGTAGCGCTCCTGCCGCTTCGACGGGATGCTGGCGTCGGCGAAGAGCTTGAACGCGCGCACGGCCCCGACGAGCGCGTCGTCGGTGTAGCCGGAGTCCGGGTAGCTCTCGAGCACCGCGAGATAGGACAGTCCGGCCGCCTCGTAGAGCTCGCGGCGCTCGTAGTGCTCGCCCGTCTCGAACTGCTTGCGGGCGAGCTTCGCGCGTAGCTCGTCGATCTTCCCGCCGATCTCGGGGGTGTACTGGCCGCTCGGGTATTTGCTCAGGTACAGCCGCATGTAGTTCAGCGCGGTCTGCGTGTCGGTCTGGTCGCGCTGGTAACGTGGCGACAGGCGGTAGTAGCTCTCGGCCCGGAGGTACTCTCCTTCCTCGACCCGCTCGTCGGTCCGGTAGAGCTCAACGAAGCGGGTAAACTCGTTCGCTGAGAGCAGGTATTGCTTGCTCTGGAAGTACGACTGCGCGAGGTAGAACTGCGCATCGTCGGCCCACGCGTTCGTCCGGCCGAAGTCGAAGACGAGCTGGAAATACTCGACGGCGCGGTCGTACTTCTCCCGGTCGTAAAGCTCTTTGCCCTTGTCGAACGCCGCCTCGGGCGTCTCAGCCGTGACCCGGCCGCTGCCGGAACAGCCGGCGGCAGCAACGAGGAAAAACAAAAGGAAGACGAAGCGAGCGGTCATAGGGAACGAGCAGGGCGAGGCCGGAGAGATCGGCGAACCGGAAGACCCAAAGAAACCACCGGCGTGGCGGGCGGGCGTTGAAAAGCGCGGGAACTCGTGCATCTCAACGCCAGGCCCGTCGGGTTTATTGTCGCCTACTCGACCACGCGCGCGCGCCCATTCTCGTACATCTCGACGAACAGCGCCTGGTTCATCGGGCCGCCCGAGAAGTCGATCCGGTGGGCGAGCCCGGCGTAGGGCGCGGCGCGGCGGATGAGGTCCGGCAGCGACTCCTCGCTCCGCCGCACGCGGAGTTGCTCGAGCACGAACCGGGTGATGTCGTAGCCGGCATACGCGAGCCGGTCCGGCGCGATGCCCGCGAGCTCGGTGTAGCGCCGGGCGAACGCCTGCGCAGCCGGGCTCTGGGGGTCCACGTAGAAATCGTTCGTATACGCCGCGCGGTACTGGCTGGCGCGCGACCGCGAAGCGTCGAGGTGGTCCCACTCGGCGTTGCCGAAGAGCCGCAGCTTCGGCCGGTCCTCCTCCACGACGAGCTGGTCGATCCCGCGCAGGGCTCCGGCGGCGTACTCCGGCGCATCGCCTCCGGTGACAGGCAGATAGAGCGCGTCGGCCTGGCGAATCCGTTCGGCGAGGACTTCGGGAAGCCGGAACCACAGTTCCTCGCTCGGCAGGAGCTCGACGAACGCGACCTCGCCGCCGAGCCGCATCACCTCGTCCATGAAAGCGTCCGCCATCGTCTCGCCGAACGTCCCGCGCTGGGCCACGATCCCGATCCGGCCCGGCTGTTGCGCTGCAGCGTACCGCGCCATCACGCGCCCCCGCTGGGCGAACGTCGGGTTCGCCTGCAACACGTAGCGCCGCCCTGCCGCCACCTTTTCGTCGGTCGCGAGCGGGGCAATCAGGAGCACCCGCTCGGCCTCGGCGGCGGCCCCGGCCGCGAGCGCCTCTTCGCTGTAAAGCGGCCCAATGACAACCTCGACGCCGACCCCGGAGAGACTGCGGACGGCTGCTGTCGCGCCGCGCTCGTCGCCCTCGGTGTCGCGGAAGACCATGCGGATCGGCGACGCCGGGTTCGCCGCGTTGTACTCGTCGACCGCGAGGCGGACGCCGTTGAAGAGGGCCTGCGTGAAGATGCGGTCGCCCTCGCTCATCGGGAGCGCAATCCCGTAGTCCACCGGCTCGGGCACCGCCGCCTGCTGCTCGATCCGCGACGTGGCGGCATCGCGCACGGCACGGGCCTCGTTGGCGTAGCGGCTGTTCGGGTACTCGCGCAGCAGCGTCGTCATCGCCGACGCGGCCTCGGCGAACCGGCCGTCGGCGTAGAGGCTCTTGCCCACCATGAGGTAGGCCGCCGTCGTCCGCTGGTTGTAGCCGTACTCGGTCGCCGCGCGGATGAAGCCGCGGAACGCCTCGGCGTACTGCCGCGCGTCGTAGGACCGGAGCGCGTTGCTGAAGCCGGTTTCGGCGGCGGGAATCGAGGAGGCCTCACGCGGCTGGGCAGCGAGCGGGGCGGCGAGCAGAAGAGCGAGGAGCAGGAGGAGCGGCTTCATCGGGCAGAGGGGCGTGGGGTGGGGAAAGGTACACGGATTCCCCCTCCCACGCTATCCCCTTTCACCAGGGCGGGCGGCATCGAGACCTGACCCCGATGCCGCCCCTGAGCCCCCTGGTAGTGCTCCCTGCAACATTGCTACCGGGTCAGGGTCACGCGCCGGCTTTCCTGCACGCCGTCGCCCCGCACCTGGAGGACGTAGACGCCGCCCGGCAGTCGGTCCCCCTCGAACGTCAGCCGGTGTGTGCCCGCCGTGAGCGGCCCCTCGTGGAGCACCGCCACCTCGCGGCCAAGCATGTCGTAGGCCCGGACCGACACGGTCTGGGGCGCGCCGAGGGCGAGGGCGAACGTGGTGCGGTCCCGGAACGGGTTCGGCGCGCCGGTGGACAGCGCGAACCCGTCGGGCGCGCCGCTCTCCGGCTCGTTCGCCACGAACAGGTCGAAGAGGTCGTGCGTGGGCCAGGTCGTCGTGGTCTGCGCCGCCTGCTGGAGGCCGTTGAAGAGCGCTTGGCTGAACGCCTGATCTTGCTGCCACGGCCACGCGTTGACCAGGACGGTCCAGGCAAGCCCCTGGTACCACGAGCGGAAGAGAACCGAGCGCGTCCCGTCGAGTGCGCCCTCGTGCGCCATACTGCCGCTCGGGTAGACGCCCCAGCCGAAAGCATACCAGTAGTTCGCTCCCGCAGGCCACTGGGGCAGGTTGGGGCGGGCGGTCATCGTCGCGATGCTCTCCGGGGTGAGGAGGTCCGGCCGGCCCGGACGGCCGTCGACGGCCTCCATGAAGCGGAGGAGGTCCGGGGCCGAGGTGATCCAGCCGCCGTGCGCGTCCATGTTCTCGAGGTAGAAGGAACCGTCCGGACACGGCACGTTCGCGTGCGGCGGGAAGACGCTCGGGCACGTGTAGCCGGAG
>JBBSMV010000229.1:0-4780 GCA_038232975.1 Rhodothermales bacterium | reverse complement strand
TGCTCTTACGCGCGCAGCGCATCCCCAGTGCAGCGTCCGACCTGCGCTATTTCTACGGTCCCGGCGCGTTCCTGAGCACCGGCGGCGACCGCGACGCGGGCATCGGCGCTAGCTTCAACGCCGGCGTCGGCTACCACACCGGGCAGGTCGAAATCTTCGGCCAGCTCACGCCCCGCCTTGCGCTCGTCCCGGACACCGACTTCGACCTCGGCGGGGCCGTCGGCGTGCGGTACTATCCGTGAGGCGGAAGGCCATGCCCACCCCGAACAGGGCGACCGCCGTTCGCCCCTACGGTCGCAGCGAGCGAAGCATGTGCCGTAGCTTTACGGTAGCCCCAATCACCAAATCGCTCACTTACCCAATCACCCAATGGAAAGCCGTCCTATCCGCGTGCTCATGGCGAAGATCGGCCTCGACGGGCACGACCGCGGGGCGAAGGTCGTGGCGGCGGCCCTCCGCGACGCCGGGATGGAGGTCGTCTACACCGGCCTCCGCAAAACACCCGAGCAGGTCGTCGCGGCAGCGCTCGAGGAAGACGTGGACGTGATCGGCGTCTCGATCCTCTCGGGCGCGCACCAGACTGTCTTCCGCAAGCTGCGCGAGGGCCTCGACGCCGAGGGTATGGACGACGTGGTGGTGATCGGCGGCGGGGTGATCCCGGACGACGACATCGCGGAGCTCGAGGCGCTCGGCGTGGGCAAGGTCTTCACGCCGGGGACGCCGCTGGCGGACATCGTAGCGTACCTTCGAGCCACCGTGTCCGCCCTCGACCGCAGCTAGTGCAAGGAGCGGGCGCGTAGGCGGGCTGGGCGTATGGGCGTGCTCTCACCCACGCCTGCGAGCCTCTCCCCTCACACCCAACCTCCCTCACCCCCACACGCGCTCTGCCGTGGCCCCCCTCTACCAGCGCATCCTCCTCACCGGCGCGAACGGCCTCGTCGGGCAGGCACTCGTCGAGCGCCTCAGCGCCGAGCCGGAGGTGGACCTGCTGGCGACGGGCCGCGACGCGCACCCGCGCTACCGCGCCGGCTCGTGCGGCTACACCCCGCTCGACATCACCGACGCCGAGGCGGTCCGCCGCCTCTTCCTGGACTTCGCGCCGGGTGTGGTGATCAACTGCGCGGCGATGACGAAGGTGGAGGCCGGCGAGGCCGACCGGGCGGCGTGCTGGGCCGTCAACGTCGACGCCGTCGCTGTGCTCGGGCAGCGCTGCAAGGCCCACGGCAGCCGCCTCGTCCAGCTCTCGACGGACTTCGTCTTCGACGGCAGCGCCGGCCCCTACGACGAGCGCGACCGCCCCGAGCCGATCAACTTCTACGGCCGCTCGAAGTGGGCCAGCGAGAACGCCGTCCGCGCCGCCGGCCTCCACCGCTGGACCATCGTCCGCACCGCGCTCGGCTTCGGGACCGGCCACGCCCTCAGCCGCTCCAACTTCGGCCTCTGGCTCAGCGAGCGCCTCCAGCGCGGCGAGCCGACCGAGGTCTGCACCGACCAGGTCCGCACGCCGACCTACGTCCCCGACCTCGCCGACGGGATCGCCCGCGCCGTGCGCCTCGGCAAGAGCGGCCTCTACCACCTCGCCGGGCGCGAGATGCTCTCGGTCTTCGACTTCGCCCGCCGCCTCGCCGAGCGCTTCGACCTCGACCCCGGCCTGCTCACGCCTACGACGACGGACGTGCTGCACCCGGACGCGCCGCGCCCGCTCCGCACTGGCCTGCTGATCCTGAAGGCCGAGACCGAGCTAGGCTACAAGCCGCGCCCGCTCGACGCCGCGCTCGACGCCTTCGGCCAGCGCCTCGGCCTCCCGGTGGTTCAGTAACAGTGGGACGATAAACGTGGTGCCATTTCTCGGGCGCAGCGTGCTGCGCCCCTACAGGCGTGTTCGGGAATGGGCGCTAGACCTCGGGCGAAGCATGCTTCGCCCCTACGGCGCTCTGTTCAACCGCCTCTGCCCTCTGCCCTCTGTCACTCCTTCGCCAGGAACGTGAACGTGCTCAGCGCGCCGCCACGATCGGCGATCAGGAGGAGGCCGTCGTCGGAGAGCGAGAGGACCACGCGGTCGGCGTCGCGGAGGCGGGGGCCGAGGTCGAGCGTGTCCACGCACGCCTTTTCGGTGCAGGCCAGGCCGGCGAAGTCCAGCTCGTTGCTGCGGCGGCCGACGGGTCCGCTGCACGCGTTGCACGACGCGATCTCGGCGACGGTCTCGCTCGTGAACAGGATCGAGGTCGGCGCGGTCGCCGCTGAGTCACCCGGCGGGAGCGTCACCTCCTCCAGGCCCCAGCGCGTCCCGACGAGGTCGTTTTCGAGGTCGGTGTCGTCGCAGCCGGTGGCGAGGACGAGGACCAGGAGGAGCAGGCGTGGACGCATCGGGACAGTGCGGAGTCGGTGGGGCGCAAAGGTAGCGTGAACATCGCCCCGGCACCAGGCCCATCGGCCCCGGCCGAGGCGCGCTTCAATATTTTGAACGCTCCCGTCTCCCTTTTCTTGCGCTAACAGCCCATGCTCGACCTCCAGACCCTCCGCGACGACCCCGAGCGCGTCCGCCAGGCCATCCGCGACAAAGGCGCAGGCGATCCCGGCCTGGTGGCGCGCGTCCTCGACGTGGACGAGCAGCGGCGGGCTGCCCAGACCGAGCTGCAAGAGGCGCAGACCGAGCTGAACGCCTCCTCGAAGGAGATCGGCCGGCTCATGGGCGCGGGCAAGCGCGACGAGGCGCAGGCGATCATCCAGCGGACGAGCGAGCTGAAGGCGCGCGTCAAGGAGCTGGAGGACGAGCCGAAGCGGCTCGAAGACGCCCAGCGCCGGCTCCTGCTGGAGATACCGAACATTCCGCACCCTAGCGTTCCCGTCGGGCGCAGTGAGGCGGAGAACCAGGTAGAGGCCGAGCTCGGGGACAAGCCCGCGTTCGACTTCGAGCCGAAGCCGCACTGGGAGATCGCCGAGCAGCACGGCCTCGTGGACTTCGAGCGCGGGGCGAAGGTGGCAGGCGCGGGCTTCCCCTTTTATATAGGTAAGGGCGCGCGACTGCAACGGGCGCTCATTAGCTTCTTCCTCGACCTCGCGGGCGAGGCGGGCTACACCGAGATGCAGCCGCCGCTCGTCGTCAACGAGGCCTCGGGCATCGGGACCGGGCAGATCCCCGACAAGGAGGCGATGATGTATGAAGCCGAGCGCGACGGCCTCTTCCTCATCCCGACCGCCGAGGTCCCGGTCACCAACTTTTTCCGCGACGAGATCCTCGACGCCGACGCCCTCCCGGTGCTCTTCGCCGCCTACACACCGTGCTTCCGCCGCGAGGCCGGGAGCTACGGCAAGGACGTGCGCGGGCTGAACCGCCTCCACCAGTTCGACAAGGTGGAGCTGGTCCAGTTCGCCCACCCGGAGGCGAGCTACGACGCGCTGGAGAGCCTCCGCGCCGACGCCGAGCGGGCCGTAGAAAAACTCGGCCTTCCCTATCGCCGCCTACTGATGTGTACCGGCGACATGGGTTTCACCCAGGCGAAGAAGTACGACCTCGAGGTCTGGAGCGCCGGGCAGGGCCGCTGGCTCGAGGTGTCCTCGGTCTCGAACTTTGAGGCGTACCAGGCGCGGCGGGCGGGCATCCGCTTCCGGCCGGAGGGTTCGGACTCGAACCGCGGCAGGCCGGAGTTCGTCCACACGCTCAACGGCAGCGGCCTGGCGCTCCCGCGCATCGTCGCCGCCCTGCTCGAAAACAACCAGCAGGCCGACGGCTCGGTCGTGGTCCCCGAGGCGTTGCGCCCCTACACCGGCTTCGAGCGGATCGGATGACCCCTCGCCGCCGCGCTTCGGGCCGCGCCTGTGGGGCTACTTCCGCTTGCGGATGGCCTCGACCAGCTCCTGCTTGTTCATCGAGCTGCGGCCGCTGATGCCGAGCTGCTTGGCGCGGTTGTAGAGCTCGTCCTTCGTGCGGTCCTCGAGCCGGGTGTTCGGGTTGCCGGTCCCCTGCGTGGTCTTGTTCGGGGTACGGCCCTCCTGGCGGCGCTGCTTGTTGACGGTCCGCGCGGCGATCTCCTCGGCACGGTCCTCCGAGCGGCCGCGCTTCGTCTCGCTCTGCTTGACGTGCTCGTACTGGCGTTCGTCCTTGTCGCTCCGTGCGTTCGGCATGACGGGTCCTCGTTGGTTGGTGGATAGCTGTTCGTGGGAAAGGCCGGCTCAGTCGGCCAGGAGCCGGAAGGGGCGGCGCTGCGGAAGCTCCGGCGCGAGCGAGCGGCCCAGCGGCTGCACGGCCTCGGTCTCGGTCTCGTCGAACCAGACGAACTCGTCGAACTGGCGCGGGAGGTCGGCGGGGAAATAGTGGCTTTGCAGCTCGGTCTCGGGCCGGTAGATGACCCCGATAGCGCGCTCCAGGCGGGAGTGGCCCAGTTCGTAGCGGAGGGCGTCCGACGGCCTTCGCCGGAGCCTCCGCGCTCCCCCGGAAGGCGCGGATGGCCTGGAGCGTCTCGAACATGTGGGTGTCGCGGAGATTCCAGGCCGAGGCCGAGCCGTAGAACATCGAGCGGTAGTAGCGCTCGGCGTCGCGGACGGCGGCGGCGTTCCGCGTGGCGTCGAAGAGGCGCGTGCCCTCGGCCGACGCGCCGGCGGTGTAGTCGAGCCGCTTCGTCAGCAGGTCCCGGAGCGTGGCGACGGCCTCGTCCTCGCAGTCCCGGTACTGCTCGGTGACGACGGCGCGGCCGTAGAGCGCCGGGTCGCCCTCGAACGGGGCGAGGCAGGCGTAGCGGCGGCGGGCGGCGGCGGCGAGGTCGGGATCGCGGTCTTCGAG
>JBBSMV010000228.1:0-4782 GCA_038232975.1 Rhodothermales bacterium | reverse complement strand
ATGTTGCACCGCGCGGAGCGTGGGAGTGTGGGAGTGTGGGAGTGTGGGAGTGTGGGAGTGTGGGAGTGTGGGAGTGTGGGAGTGTGGGAGTGTGGGAGTGTGGACGGAAGCTGGGAAAGGTACCGAGGCCGTCGCAACTCTGCGCCGACCCGTAGGGGCGATCCCTGGTGGTCGCCCGAGGACTGGCACCACCGTCCTCTGTTCACCGACACACCGTCCCCCGACATGTCCCACACGCGGCGGCTGTTCGTGCGGAGCGCCGTCCTCACGGCCGGGCCGCCGCTCGTCGCGCTCCCGTTCTGGATCGCGGACGCGGACGTGGGTGCGTGGTCCGGCTCGCTCGGGCTGTACGAAGTCGTCGCCGCGCCGCTGCTCCTGGTGCTCGCGGCGTTCACGTTCTACCGCCGGACGCGGTGGCTGCGGGCGCGGGGGTACCTGCTGGCGATGGGTAGCGCGGCGCTCCTCGGCGTCGGGCTGTGGTACCTCGGGCTGGGGCTGCACCGGGGTACGCTCTTCCAGCCCGACGCGCTCACCATCGAGTTGATGGGGATCGGCCTCGGCGCGCAGCTCGTGGCGGCCTGCGGAGCCGTCATGGTGATCGCCGGGGTGCGGCGGATGCAAGCGGCGGCGTAGGGCGTTACGCGGTGCCCCGTCGGAGCGGCAACTGCAACCGTCAGGGTCCGTTCTCGTAGCCGTCGCCCCACCTCGATCCATTTTGCCATGCCGATCCTCCGCGTTGCCCCGTTCGTCGCCCTGCTCCTCTGGCTCGCCCCGGCGCAGGCGCAGACGGTCGTGGCCGGCCGCGTCACCGACGCCGCCACCGGCGAGGCCCTGCCGGCGGCGACGGTGCAGATCGAGGGCGCGGCCGTCGGGACGATCACCAACCGGGCGGGCGACTACGCGCTGCGGCTGAGAAAAACGCCGGCCGTGCTCGTCGTCCGGTTCATCGGCTACGAGACGGCGCGGCGGACGGTGGCAGACGAGAGTGAGGCTGTGGATTTCGCGCTGGCCCCGGTGGGCGTGGTCGGCGCGGAGGTCGTCGTGACGGGGGAGAACCCGGCAGAAAATATCATGCGCCGGGTGATCGAGCGGAAGCGCGTCTGGCAGGCCGGGCTGGAGTCGTGGCGGGCCGATGCCTACGCCCGGCAGGTGCTCGGCCGCGACACGAGCATCGTCGGGATCTTCGAGGGCGTCACCGAGGCGTACTGGCGGCGCGGCGAGGGCGTGCGCGAGGTCGTCCGCGGCGTCCGGCAGACGGCGAACTTCGGAGACTTCAACCCCGCCTTCGCCAGCGCGGCTGACGCGATCCTCAACTTCTACGACGACGAAATAGACTTCGCCGGCTACGACCTCATGGGGCCGACCGCGCCCGAGGCACTAGGCTTCTATGCCTTTACGCTCGAAGGCACGCGCACCCTCGACGACGAGATCGTCTACGACATCGGCATGAAGCCGAAGAACCGCCTGCAGCCTGGCTTCGTCGGCCGGGTCTCCGTGCTCGGCGGGGAGTACGCGCTGATCGACGTGGCGCTCCGCCCGAACGCCTCGGTCCGCTTCCCGCTCGTCACGGCCTTCGAGCTCACGTTCGCGCAGCAGTTCTCGTCGTTCGGGCAGGAGGTCGCCGGCCACGCCGTCTGGCTCCCGGCTGACTTCCGGCTCGAGGGCGCGGGCAAGATCGGGATGACCGGCCTGAGCTTTCCGTCGATGACGTTCCGCCTCGTGGCCCGCCTCAGCGACTATGAGGTCAACGTCGCCGTGCCGGACTCGCTCTTCGAGACCGACGAGCACACGGTCGTCGACTCGGCGGCGGTCGCGGCGGATACGGTGCTGAGCCGCGCCGGTGTCGTCGTGCCGCTCGACGCGCGCGAGGCCGTCGCCTACGCCGAGATCGACAGCACCGACACCGTGGCGAAGGCGTACCGACCGACCGGCTTCCTCGCCAGGTTCGTGGACATGGAGGAGCGCGATGACGGTGGCACGACCGTCACCGTCGGCGAGGGCGGCGGCAAAGGCGGCGCGCGCGGCGTCCGGTTCGACTTCGACCCGAAGCTCTGGTACAACCGGGTCGAGGCGCTGCACGTCGGCGGCGAGGCGGAGCTGGGGCTGGGGCGCGAGGCCCGGCTGCGCGGCGCGCTCGGCTACGGCACCGGGCTGGAGACGCTCACCTACGACGCGTCGCTGGAGAAGACCTTCCGGCCGGGGCGCACCCGGCTCTCCGGCACGGTCGGCGTGCGGCGGGAGGTCGCGCCCCGCATCGCCTCGGCGGCGTATGGCCGGCTCGTCCCCTCCGTCGCCGCGCTCGTCGGCGAGCCGGACTACTTCGACTACTACCGCCGCGAAGGGCTGTACGCCACCCTCGGCGTGCGCGTCCGCCGCGTGCGCGTCGCGCTCTTCGGCCTCGCAGAAAAACACCGCGCCGTGCCGCAGACGACGGGCTACGACCTCCTCGGGCAGGACGCGCCGCCGCGCCCGAACCCGGCCGTTCCCGAGGGCGACCTCCGCTCGCTCGGGGCCGAGGTGACCGTCGGCCGCCTCGGGAGCGGGATCGAGGCCGACCTCGCCGGGCAGCGCGGCCTCCGGCTCCGCCTCGAGGTCGCCGACGGCGCGCTCGGCAGCGACTTCGCGTTCACGCGGGCCGAGGCCGTCGCCGCCGTGCGCGTCCCGACGTTCCTGCGCCGCCGCCTCTTCCCGAACACGCTCGACCTCCGGCTCGCCGGCGGCCTCCACGGCGGCGACCTCCCGCCGCAGCGCTTCTTCGGGATCGACGGCACCGTCCTCGGGTGGGCACCCGGCGGCGTGTCCCGCTCGCTCCGGGGAACGCCAGTCGAGGGCGACCGCTACGTCGCCGCGACGTGGGAGCACAACTTCCGAAGCGTGCCCTTCGAACTGCTCGGCCTCGAAGCCCTTGCGGTGCAGAACGTCAGCCTGAGCGTCCACGGTGCCCACGGCCGCACCTGGCTCGACGCCCCCGAGGGAGCAGGCACGCCGGGGGTCTCGTCATTTCGCCTGAGCGGCGGGTGGGTTCACGAGCTTGGGGTCTCGCTCCACGCCGGGTTCTTCCTCCCGGTCCGGCTCGACCTGACCTACCGGCTCGACGACCCCGGCCTCTTCGTTTCCTTCGGCATAGCCCGGCTCTTCTGAGGCACGCGGTTCCGCACACCCCACCGACCGATGCAGCTCGACGCTTTCCGCTCCGCCTGCCTCGCCCTGCCCGAGGCGGCCGAAGACCTCCCCTTCGGCCCCGACGTGCTCGTCTTCAAGGTCGGCGGCAAGATGTTTGCCCTGCTCAGCCTCGACAATCTCCCACCGCGCGCGAGCCTGAAGTGCGAGCCAGAGCGGGCGGCCGAGCTGCGCGAGCGGTACGCCGCCGTCACCCCCGGCTACCACCTGAACAAGCGGCACTGGAACACCCTCGTCCTGGGCGCGGACGTGCCGGCGGACCTCGTGCGCTCGATGATAGCGGACTCGTACCGCCTCGTCGTCGCCGGACTCGGCAAAGCGGACCGGGAGCGGCTGGCTGCTCGCTAACCGGCATTTCATTTTAGCGCCGCACGAAGACCGTATCTTCCGCCGTGTCACTTCTACCGAGCGTGTTGCCGACGGTCGAGCGGTCCCTCCCCATGCCCCAAGCCTTGTCGCTTCCCCGAAAAATCGCGCTCGTCCTGCTCCCCTGCGTAGCAGCCCTCGTGGTGGTTGCCGTGTGGCAAGCAATCGCGCTCCCGCCGGACCTGCCCGAGTCGACCCTGACGCAGGCCTACGCCGTCCTGACGGTGAGCATCGTGGTAGGGATCGGGCTGTGCCTCGGCTTCGTGCTGCGCCTGCGCCGCCAGCTGCGGACGCGGACGCGCTACCTCCTCTGGACGGCCACGGCCCTGTATTTCCTGGTAGCCCTTTTCCTGGCCCTCCTCTTCGGCCGCTGGTCGGTTGGATCGGTTGCCATAGGCGTCGCCTGCATGGTGGCGCTCGGCATCGCGCTCTGGGGGGCGACGGCCGAGCGGCAGCGCACGATCGAGTACACGCTCTTCCCCAAGCCCCGGAAGTCGGGGCAGGCGAAGAAAGCGATCCATCCGGTAAGACAAGAGGCCTGAGGCTGGCCCCTCGTTACCGCACCAGGACGACCTG
Source organism: Rhodothermales bacterium (assembly GCA_038232975.1). Taxonomy (GTDB): domain Bacteria; phylum Bacteroidota; class Rhodothermia; order Rhodothermales; family JANQRZ01; genus JANQRZ01. The sequence goes on along the minus strand of JBBSMV010000228.1, from coordinate 660 downwards.
CCGCGTCTCGGCGAAGGGACCGGCTTCGAGCCGGACGAGGTAGACCCCGGCGGCGGCCGGGCTGCCCGCCGCGCCGCGCCCGTCCCACTCGGCGGCGTGCGTCCCAGCGGGTTGCTCCTCGGCGACGAGCGTGCGCACGCGCTGGCCCAGCAGGTTGTAGACCGTCAGGCGCACGCCGACGCGCTCAGCGAGGGTGTAGCGGAGCGTCGTGCTCCGGCGGAACGGGTTGGGAAAGCTCGGGTCGAGGGCAAAGGCGACGGGCACCGTAGCGTCGTCGGCGGTGTCGGTGAAGACGGCTCCGGTGGCCGCGACGAGGGCGACCCGCCCGTGCCGCGTCCCGACGGCGACCTCGGGGAAGCCGTTGCCGTCGAGGTCGGGCACGGCCACGATCACCTCGCCGCTCTGGTCGAGGGTGCCGTTGCCGACGGCGTAGCGCCACAGCTCGGCCCCGTCCGCGCCCGAGAGGAGGACGGCGTCCCCGGGCTCGCCGGTGGCGGCGACCTCGGCGATGCCGTCGCCGTTGACGTCGGCCACGGCCGCCACGGCGAACACCTGCCCGCCGAGCGGGGCGGACCAGAGCACGGCCCCCGTCGCCCCGTCGAGGACGTAGGCGTCGGAGAGCGTCGAGCCGAGCGCGAGGTCGGGCGTGCCGTCGCCGCT
>JBBSMV010000227.1:0-4789 GCA_038232975.1 Rhodothermales bacterium | reverse complement strand
GGTCGGACCGTGGCCGAGGCGTGCTTCTCGACGACGGACCCCGGCATCTCCGTGTCCAACTGCCCGAACGGGCAGAACCAGCAGATCGGCCCCGGCGCGGCGGCCCCGTGCTCGATCAATGGCTGCGACCACGGCACCCACGTCGCCGGCATCGCCGTCGGGCGGGGGAGCTCGTTCTCCGGCGTCGCCCGAGAGGCGAACCTCATCGCCGTGCAGGTCTTCTCCACCATCACCGACGCGCAGATCTGCGGCGGCCAGGCCCCCTGCATCCTGACCGCCCTCTCGGACCAGATGCGCGGGCTCGAGTACGTCTACGGCCAGCGCACCACATTCGCCATCGCCTCGGTCAACATGAGCATCGGCGGCGGGCGCTTCACGAGCGACTGCGACGACAACCCGCTCAAGTCGGTCATCGACAACCTCCGGGCGGCGGGGATCGCGACGGCCATCGCCTCGGGGAACGAGAGCTTCAGCGACGCCATGGGCACGCCGGCTTGCATCTCGACGGCCGTTGCCGTCGGCTCGACCAATGACGGCTCCGGCGGCCAGCCGGCCGACGCGGTGTCGAGCTTCTCGAACTCCTCGGCCGGCCTCGACCTGCTCGCGCCCGGCTTCCTGATCACCTCGTCGGTGCCCGGCGGCGGCTTCGGGGACAAGGCCGGGACCTCGATGGCGGCCCCGCACATCGCCGGTGCGTGGGGCGTCCTCAAGGGCCAGCGCCCACAGGCCAGCGTCACCGAAATCCTGGGTGCCATCGCCTCGACCGGCCGCCCGATCACCGACCCGCGCAACGGCCTCACCCGGCCCCGCCTCCAGCTCGACGCCGCGCTCAACGGCGGCGGCGGCGGCTCGTGGCTCTCGGTCAGCCCGGCCTCGGGCACAACGGCTCCCGGCGCGAGCAGCCCCCTCACCGTCGGCCTCGACGCCTCGGGGCTGAGCGCCGGGACCTATGCCGGCACCGTGCTCATCACCTCGAACGACCCGGACGAGGCGAGCGTTATCGTCCCGGTCACGCTCACCGTCAGCGGCGGGGGCGGCGGCAGTCTCCTGACGCACGTCCGGCCGGGCGACACGCAGAACACCTTCACCGTTCAGGACGGCGGCTACGTCCACGGCACGAACGGCTTCGGCGATCTCGGCAAGGCCGTCGCCTTCGAGGTGCCCGGCGGCGGACCCAGCCAGCTGGCCGCCGTGGACCTCTACGTCGGTGCTCGCGCCCCGGCCCCGATGCTCACGTCGTACACGCTCAAGGTCTACGGCGGCACCGCCGCCTCCGGCCCGCAGGGGGGTGCCCTCTTCTCGCAGACCTACGCCCTCGCCGACGCCCAGGTGGACGGCGACCCGAACACGCCGTCGCCGCCGACCCGGCACGTCTTCGGGGACCCGGTGGCGGTGGGCGGCTCGTTCTTCGTCTCGGTCGAGTTCGCGGCCCCCTACGGCGCGGAGGACTTCAGCCTCGCCGCCACGGGGTTGCTCGGGGCCCCCTCGCCCTTCGAGTGGGAGCTGTGGGGCGACAACTCGTGGCACAATATGTCCGATGCGTGGACCCAGGGTGCGGACGGCTGGCACATGTGGGTCGAGGCGCACATGGGCAGCATCGTCGCCAACGAGGACGGCGGCGGGGTCGCCGAGGCCGTCACGCTGGCTCCGAACTACCCCAACCCGTTCGCGTCGTCCACGGCGATCCAGTACGTGCTGCCCCACCCGGCGGAGGCGCGGCTGGAGGTCTTCGACACGCTCGGCCGCCGCGTCGCCGTGCTCGCCGACGGGCCGCAGGCGGCCGGGGCGCACGCGGTGACGTGGGACGCCGACGGGCTTGCCAGCGGGGTCTACGTCGTCCGCCTGACCGCTGCCGGCACCGTCGAGGCACGGCGCGTGATGCTGCTCCGGTAAGGGCACCGGGCGCGGAGCCTGCCCGCATCCTCCGACCCGCCGGGCCTTCGCGGTCCGGCGGGTTTTGGGTGCGCTCATTCGAGGTGGGGGTCCGTCTCCGCGAGCGCCGTGCACGCCGCGACAAACGCCTCTGCCTGCGGCAGCCACGGCCGGACCAGCGCTTCGCTCGCGTCGAAGAAGAGCTCGTAGTCGGCCTGCTGGCGGGCGTCGAACACTTCGTTGTAGAAAGCGATGTGCTCTCTGCCGAGTAGCCCCGGCTCTCCAAACTGGAGATACAGGTGGGAGCGGACGCCACGGTGTGTCTTCGCGCTGAGATGACGAAGCCCGAGGAGGGCATTCGCCGCATAAAAGCAGGCGTAGTAGAGCCGGTTAATACAGGCACCCCAGCGTCCGAGGTCCGCGAGCTCGCGCGCCGTCGCCAGGGCTTCTCGGGCGCGCTCCAGGTGCGCCGTGGCTAGTCGCTTCGCCTCCATCACAACCGCACTCCCTCGCGGCTCACGTTTGCGTAGAACGGCGTGATCTGGTGTGGTCCTTCGTGCCATTCACGCCGGTCGTGGACGATCACCGTCAAGACAGCTCCTGCCTGCCACTCGACGTCATAGATCGGGTGAGCGATGCGTCGGCGGCGTTCGGGGGCTACTGGTCCGTCGACGAGAACGAGGAGGTCCCAGTCGGAGTCCGCGTGGGCCTCGCCGCGGGCGCGTGAGCCGTAGAGGATGACCTCAGCCTCCGGCTCGACGGCACGCACGGCGGCCTTGACGCGGCGCAGGAGGGCGCGGTCGGCGGCGCGGAGGGCAGGAGCAGTATCGACAAGCGCGGAGGACATACCGCTCAGGTACGCGCCGGGGCTTAGGACGGTTGCCTGACGACCTTCGTCTTGTCGTGGTCGCCCTCCGGCTCCTCAGCCTCCGGCAGCACGGTGCGGATGTGGAGGTCGCGGAGCTGGTGCTCGTCGACCACGTCGGGCGTGCGGCTCATCAGCTCGGTCGCGTTCTGGGTCTTCGGGAAGGCGATCACGTCGCGCAGCGAGCGCGCCCCGGTGAGGTGCATCACGATGCGGTCGAGGCCGAAGGCGATCCCGCCGTGGGGCGGCGCGCCGTAGCGGAAGGCGTCGAGCAGGAACCCGAAGCGCTCCTGCGCCTCGGCCTCGCCGATGCCGAGGGCGCGGAACATCCGGCTCTGCACCTCGCGGCGGTGGATGCGGATCGAGCCGCCGCCGAGCTCGGAGCCGTTGAGCACGAGGTCGTAGGCCCGTGCCCGGACCGCGCCGGGGTCGAACGAGGCGCTCCCCTCGTCGAGCTTGGCGAGGTCCTCGGCGCGCGGACTCGTGAACGGGTGGTGCATGGCGAAGTAGCGCCCGGCCTCGGCGTCGTACTCGAGCAGCGGGAAGTCCGTCACCCAGAGAAACTTCCACGGGCCGTCCGCGCCCCCCGATCCAGTCGGGGGCAGGCTCTCGGGAACGAGGTCTAGCTCGTTCGCCAGGTGGAGCCGGAGCGCGCCGGCCTGCTCGAAGACTTTGGGGGCATCGCCCGCGAGCACGAGCACGAGGTCGCCCGCCTCGGCCCCGACGGCCTCGGCCGCCCGGTCTACGTAGACCGAGGGCAGCACCTCCGCCTTGACCGACGAGCTGGTCGCGGAGCCGTCCGGCGGGAGCCGGAAGTGGACCAGCCCGCCGGCGCCGATCTTCTTGCGGACGACGTCCTTGTCGAGCCGGTCCAGCGCGCCGCGCCCGCGCTCGCCCTCGCCCGGCACGCGGAGGCCGACGACCGCGCCCGCCTCCTCGAAGAGCCGGAAGCCGGAGCCTCGGAACGTCTCCGAGAGGTCGTGGAGCGCGAGGCCGAAGCGGAGGTCGGGCTTGTCGGAGCCGTAGCGCCGGAGGGCCTCGGCGTAGGGCAGGCGCAGGAACGGCGTCTCGATCTCGACGCCCTTGAGGTCGCGCCAGACCTCGGCCATCAGGCCCTCCATCATCGCGTAGACCGTCTCCTCGGTCGGGACGGTCATCTCGACGTCGATCTGGGTGAACTCCGGCTGGCGGTCGGCGCGGAGGTCCTCGTCGCGGAAGCACTTGACGATCTGGAAGTAGCGGTCCAGCCCGGCGATCATCAGGAGCTGCTTGTAGGTCTGCGGGCTTTGCGGCAGCGCGTAGAACCGGCCGGGGTGGACGCGCGAGGGCACGAGGTAGTCGCGCGCGCCCTCGGGGGTGGACTTCATCAGCACCGGCGTCTCGACCTCGACGAAGCCGTGCCGGTCGAAGTAGCGGCGGACGCTCTGGTAGAGCTTGCTGCGCAGGATCAGGTTCTGCTGGAGCGCCGGCCGCCGGAGGTCGAGGTAGCGGTACTGGAGGCGCAGCTCCTCGCTCGTGTTCTGCTGCTTCTCCTCGTGGACCGTCACCACGAAGGGCAGCGGCTCGGCCGGGTTGAGGACCTCGAGGCCGTCGGCCCACACCTCGACCTCGCCCGTGGGCATGCGCGGGTTGGCCTCCTCGCGCGCGCGGACCGTGCCCGTGACCGAGACCACCGACTCGGCGCGGAGGGCCTCGGCCTGCTCGTAGGCCGCCTGGTCGGCCTGGGGCGAGAGCACGACCTGGGTCAGGCCGGAGCGGTCGCGCAGGTCGAGGAAGACGAGGCCGCCGAGGCTCCGCCGGGTGTCCACCCAGCCCTTGAGCGTGACGGCTTCGCCGAGGTGCTCGGCGCGGAGGTCGCCGTTGGTGTGGGTGCGGGGGCCGTGCTCGGGCATAGTGAGGCGTGGACGGTGGGAGGCAAAAGGTACCGGGTGGACCGGCGCGGATGCGTGGAAGAATGGAGGAAAGGGCCGCGCCGGGCACCCGTAGGGGCGGCCCCGCGTGGTGGCCCGTGTGAGGTCTGGCGGTACGCTCGGGGGTTGGGTGTGCGGCTTC
>JBBSMV010000226.1:0-4805 GCA_038232975.1 Rhodothermales bacterium | reverse complement strand
TTGAGTTGCTGCATGGCCCTCATTTCTTGAGTGTAGGACTTCCAGTGTAGGGGGCGGCTAATAAATGTCAATCTTTGATTTTGGTTTCCGTTAAGGTACGACCGCGTCTTTCTCTCGCCGCCGTGCCTGCACTGCCCAGCGACGTCTTCGGTGAAGGTCGTGCCGACGGCGTTCAGGGTCCCGTCCACGATCAGCCGTGCCCCTGCCGAGAACGTGAGGGCGATGGCCCCGAAGGTGCAGGTCTGGCCTGCGGCGATCACGAAGTCGCCTTGCGAGGGTGGCGTGCAGGGAGCGACTCCATCCGCGTGAGCTACGCTGCCTCGGCTCATACCCGTCGTGGAGAACCCGAGTGTGAGGAGGGCAACGGCGACAAGACGAAAAGTGCTGTGACGACGAAGAGAATCAGACGAAGAGAATCAGACATGGCAGGACGCTTTGCATGGGCGGAAGGTCAGCCTAACATTAAGGCATATCTGTTCGCTGCGCAAGTCGCTCGCAAAGCGCACCCCTGCACGCCGAGCCTGCAACCTACCGCGCACGTGCCAGCAGCTCAACGATGGCGTCCTGCGCCTGCACGACGCGCCGCGAGGTCGTCCCGAAGTTGCCCGCCAGGATCGCAAAGGCGAGCGGCGTGCCCCCGGCCGTGGTCACGACGCCCGCGAGGTTCTTGGCCCCGGTGACGGTCCCTGTCTTGGCGCGGACCCTCCCGCGCTTCAGTGCACTACCGTGATCTGCCGCGAGGTTGTCAACGTCTCAGTCGTAGCACGGACGACGTAGACCCCCGCCGGTAGGCCCGCCGTGTCGAGCACGAGCCGGTGGGTCCCCGCCGCAACGGGGCCGTCGTGGAGCACGGCGACGCGGCGGCCGAGCACGTCGAAGACCACCACGCGGGCCTCGGTCGCTGTGCCCAGCACGAGCGGCACCACGACCGACCCCCGCGACGGGTTCGGGTACGGCTCGCCGAGCGAGAACGCTTCGGATGCTGCCGGAGCCTCTTCGTTGGGCGTGGTCGGCCTCACCGTCAGCACCACCGGCACCTCGGCGAGCACCGGCCCGATGCCGTCGCCTTCTCGGACAGAAGCAACGGCCTCGTAGACCCCCGGCTCCAGCCCCGAGGCGTCGAGCGAGAGCACGAGCGTGGTGTCGGCCCCGCCCTCGGTCTCGAACAGAATGGGCGCGGCGTGCAGCCACACCGGCGGCAGCGGGGCCGCCCGCACAGCAAAGACCCAGATCCGGGTGCTGCCGAGGAAGCCTGTCCTTGCCTTCGTGTAGAGCACCGACGGGTCCACCCGGCTGCGCACCACGCCGTCTAAGGTCAGCACCGACCCCACCCCGTCGGGCGGCACCAGGTCGAAGAGCGGCGTCTCCGCCCCGCGGTTGTGCCCGGCGCGGTCGGTCACCACGACGGTGTAGGCCCGGTTGTTCGGATGCACGAACGGGTAGCCCGTCAGCACCTCGAACACCGCCTCGCCGCCGAGCGCGTGCGCGTCCAGGCTCCCAGTGATGAGGCACCCCTCGGGGTTGAACGGACTCGGCACCCCAGCGTAGTCCGTCGTTGCCACCGGGTAGCCGCCTGCGACCTGCCCGAGCGTGTCCCACGCCGAGATCGTGTCGTTCCACACGTCGAGGTGGTAGAAGCGCGGCTCCGTCGCTCCATCCGACTCGTAGACGAGTCGGGCCGGGCGGCCAGTCTCGTCGCCGCAGCGTCCGGTTGGGGCGAACGAGACCGAGATCGTGCGCCCGGTCGGGGTGCCGTCGAGCGAGCCTTCGAGCAGCACCGCCTGCTCGGTCGCGGGGGGTGCCCCCTGGAGGTCGAGCCACCACAGTGTGCTGTCACCGCCGTCAGCCTCGAAGGCGATGCCGGTCGTGCCGGAGAGGTTCGTCGTCGTCGGATGCGGGAACTTGCGCACCACGCCGAGCTGCGGCGTCAGCTCCACCGTCTCGTTGCGACCGGCCGACGCGGCCCCGAAGAGCCGCCCCTCGGGCGTCATCGTGAAATCGTAGGCGTCGGTGATGGGCGCGCCGCGCTCGGTGGCGAAGAGCAGATCACCCGGTGCCCCCGGCGGATCGTCGGCGCTCAGGGCCGGGGCGAGCGAGAGCGCGAAGGCGGCCGAGTCCGCTGAGGCCGGCGAGACCGTCAGCGCGACGGTGGTGGTTTCGCCCTCGGCGAGCGTGACGGCGACGGTGTCGGGCCAGACGGCTACCTGCGCCGCCGCCGGAGCGCCCACGAGGAGCACTCCGGCGGCGAGCAGAGCTAGGGAGAGATACAGACGCATAGCTCTTGCACTGGCTTCTCTGTGCCGAGGATCCGCCTAGCGCAGCACCGTGAGCCGCTGCGTCTGCGCGACACCGCCTTGCTGCGTCTCCAGGCGCACCAGGTAGACCCCGGCTGGCAGCGCCGCCGCCTCCAGCGTCAGCGCGTAACGTCCGGCCTCCATCAGCCCGTCGGCGAGGGTCGCCACGCGGCGGCCGAGCACGTCGAAGACCACCACGCGGGCCTCGGCCGCGGCCCCGAGCACGAGCGGCACGGTCACGTTGCCCGCTGACGGGTTCGGGTACGGCGCACCGAGCGCGACGCGCGCCGGCCCTCCCGCCCGGCCGAGGGCAACCTGCGGACCCAGCACAGGGGCCGCCTCCGGACCGAGCTGGGCCTCCAGCGCCGCCGCGACGAGCGCCGGCCCCTCGGCTTCGTCCTCGCGCCCCTCCGCCACCAGAGCGGCGCGCACCGCCTCGACGCGGGCATACGCCTCCGCGACGCGACCGGCGGCCTCCGCCGCCATCGCCGCGTGCAGCGAGAGCGAGCGCTGCTGCTCTACGTCCTCGACCAGCTCCTCGTGCTGCGCGACGAGCCCTTCAGCGTCTTCGTAAGCCCCGTGCCGGAGGGCGTCGGCGACCTCGGCGAGGAGCGCCGCCTCGGCGGCCCCTCTGAGCTCGTCCGAGAGGCTCTCGCCTTCCGTGAGCAGGGTGCGCGTGCTCGCAACGAGCGCCATCGTCTCGGCGTGCTCGCCGAGGGCGTCGGCGCGGTCGAGCCGCTGCGCCCGGTAGAGTTGCCGGAGTGCCCCCTCAGCATCGCTCCCGTCGGCCAGCGCCTGGACGAGCGCCGCGCGGAAGGCGCGGATGTCGGCGCGCAGCCACTCCCACCCTTCGGACTCCTCGACGGGGTCCTCGTCGGCGAGGGGCGTGAGCGGATGCTCCCCGCCCGGCCCCTGGGCACGCGAGAGGAGCTTGCTCGGTCCCGCGAGCCGGTTGGAGAACGTGCAGCCGTTGGGGTCGGTTGCGAGCGGGTTCGAGGCGTCCACGGCGGTGTTGAAGGCACCCGGAGGCGGTGCCCCGCCCGTGCCCCAGTAGGTACGCTCGGCCGGGATCGCCGGCAGGACGGAGCCCGAGCTCGAACCGCGGGCGATGAGGTAGGTGTCGTCGTCGAGGTCGTCGTCGAAGATCGAGTTCTGGCCGCCCCTGAAGTTGTTGCCGATGAAGAGGTAGCTGTCGGCGCTGAGCTCGATCTCCTCGTCGGTGTTGTCGACCACGCAATCATTTCCAGGGTCTCCGATGAAGTTGGTCATCTGGAGGTCGCCGTTGCTCGTCATGCGCACCCCGTCGTTGCCGTTGCCGACGACCCTAGTTTCCTGATAGGGGAATACGTCGGCGTTCCAGACGACGAGGCCGAACCCGTCGTTGTACCCGATGAAGGTGTCCCCGAGACCCCCGATGATCTCTGCGTCGGTGTTACGCGCGGCGATGCCGATGCCGGTGTTGGCGCTCCCGGTGGGATCGGCCACGCTCTCGGCCACGCGGCTGTCCACGAGCGAGAACGAGCTCCGCTCCAGCGCCTGTGCCGCCGGGCAGTTCGGTGGGGTCGCGCAGTAGCGCGTGACGTAGCCGCTGGCGATCCCGACCTCGTTGCCGAGGAAGTCGGAGTCCGAGATGAGCACATTGTCGCTGAAGACCTCGACGCCGATCTTCGCCTCGGTGACCGTGACGCCGTCGAAGTCGAGCGTGCCGGCGAAGAAGATGCCGACGCCGCCCCAGCCCTGACCGGCATCACCCTCGGTGAAGGTGGTGCCGTCGGCGTTGACGTTGCCGTCGGCCAGAAGGCGCGCCCCCGGTGCGAACTCGACCGTGACATCCTCGAAGTTCCAGGTCTCGCCCTCGGGGATGTAGAGATCAGCCTGGGGGCGTCCGCCGTAGGTTTCGAGGGTACGCTTGAGCGCCAGGAAGGCGTTAACGCGGCCGTAGCCGGTGTACTGGTTCCATCCCAGCGTCTCGCCCGTGGCCGGGTCGGTATAGGTGTACGTGTCGGGGTGGTCGGTCTGGTCCACCTTCTCGGCCGAGCGCGTGATGAGGTCGTAGACTTCGTCCACGCGCAGCGTCGGGTTGACGGCGAACAAGAGCGCGGCTTCTGCGACCACCAGAGGAGCAGCAAACGACGTCCCATCCGCGACCACGGTCGTAGGGGTGAACGGCACCGTGTCTCCATTGCCCGTCGAGAACAGCAGGGTGATGTCTTTCCCCGGCGCTGCCACGTCAATAAAGGCACTGTTCGGGGAGTTGACAGGGTCGGTCCCTGGGCTGTAGACATACCCATCTACGAACTCGTCAGCTTGGTCGGTGGCGCTCACAGCGATCACCTGAGCACTGAGCCCGAGTCCCGGGAAGTTGAACGCCGCCGGATAGTAGACCTGCGCGCAGTTGCCGCCTATACTATACACTGGAACGAGTTCCCGGTGGACGCGACGACGGCAATGCCCATCGTGATGAGGTCCCTGACCGCGTTCCTATCTGTTGTGAGGAACGCGTATGGCCGG
>JBBSMV010000225.1:0-4826 GCA_038232975.1 Rhodothermales bacterium | reverse complement strand
GAAGGACGAGGCCGCAGCCATGCAGGCAAAGGTGATCCCGGCGATGGCGGCCGTCCGCGCCGTCTGCGACGCCCTCGAAAAAATCGTCCCGGCCGACCTGTGGCCGCTGCCGACCTACCGCGAGATGCTCTTCGTGAAGTAACACGGTGTCGGTCTGAGCGCTGGGCGCGCTTAAACCTTTCGGCTATGTGCGTCCTGTTCGTCGCGCGCAACATGCACCCCGAGGCCCCGCTCATCGTGGCCTCGAACCGGGACGAGGCACACGCGCGGCCGACGGCTCCGGCTGCTCTCTGGGAGGACTGTCCGCGCGTCCTGGCCGGGCGCGACCTCCGGGCGGGCGGGACGTGGTCCGGCGTCACCACCGGCGGGCGGTGGGCAGCGCTCACCAACATCCGCGCGCCGGAGTGGATGCGCGGCGACGCCCCACGCTCGCGCGGCGCGCTCGTCGCCGACTATCTCTGCGGCGACACGACGCCGGCCGACTTCGCCGCCCGCGCCGTCGCCGAGCGGTCCGAATACAGCGACTTCAACTTGCTCGCTGGTGGCCCCGATTCGCTGTGGTATGCATCGAGCCGAATGGAGACGCCGCGCGCGCTCGGTCCCGGCTTCTACGGCCTCAGCAACGGCGCGCTCGGCGACCCGTGGCCGAAGGTGGCGCGTGGCGGTGCGGCTTTCCAGCAGTGGGTGGCGCGCGGGAGCCTGGACGAGGAGGCCCTGTTTGCGCTCATGCGCGACGGAACACCGGCATCGGACGCCCTCCTGCCGCAGACCGGCATTGGGGTCGAGAAGGAGCGGTTTCTTTCCCCTCTTTTCATCGTCAGCCCGAGCTATGGCACGCGCGCGACGACGCTGCTGAGCGTCCGCGACGGTACCGCCCGGCTGGTCGAGCGCTCCTATGGACCGAGCGGGGCAGCGACGGGGACGGTCGCCTACGACTTTCGCGTCGGCTGACGGGCCGGAAAAAAGAAACCCCGCGCCGGGCGGACCGACGCGGGGCTGAACGCACGAAGTGAGCGGGCTTACATGTCGAAGAGGCCGTCGTTCCGGTCGTACTCGTCAGCACTGAGGTACGTGTCCCGGTCGGTGTCCCACGTGTTGAAGAGGCCGGTGCGCCACTCGTTCTCGTCGAGGAGGCCGTCGCGGTTCACGTCGTACTCGCCGTAGAGCGTGGGCGTGTACCACGAGTAGTTGCCATAGGCGGTGTTGAACTCGTCCTCGGACAGGTAGGTGTCCCGGTCGGTGTCCCAGGTGTCCCACCAGTTGTCGCTGTCGAAGCCGGTATTGAACTCCGTCGTGGTGAGGCGAGCGTCGCGGTCGGCGTCCCACGTGTTGTAGAGGCCGTCGCCCAGGTCATTGTCCATCGCGCCCAGGTCATCGTCGAGGATGATGTCGGCTTCGTCGAGGACTTCGGGGTCGCCCGTGTCCGCGCAGGCGCTAAACAGCAGGAGACCCATAGTCAGGAGGGGGAGGAAAAAGCGGTTCATAGGAGGTAGCTGCGGGTGATTGGCGGCGGAAAGGACCGCTGCCCGGACCGGAGTCCGAGCCTCGGCATCTGCCATGCAAAGCGTTATCGTACCTATGAGTTCCAGGCCTTCAGCGCCGTCGCCTAGCAGGTCCGCCGGCTCCTAGAGTTCGCCGGTGTAGCCCGCAGAACGTGCCCCCTGCTCGCGCATACAACGACCTTTTCGCTCTCCCCACCCCTGCCTTCGTGCCTGCGCCTGCCCTCCTGCACCCTGCTCCGACCGCTGCTTCCCTCAAAGTTCACTGGAATGAGGCCCTGTCGTTCGAGGCGTTCCTGCCGACCGCCGAGAAAAACGCCGATTTGTGGGCCGCCGTCTGGAGCAGGGCGCGCATCCCCGACCGTCTCGCGGCGCGGGCAGCCGCCGTGCCCGGCGTGTGGCACCTCCTGGCGCTCTCCGAGGACTGGTGCGGCGACGCCGTCAACACGCTCCCCGTGCTGGCCCGCCTCGCCGAGCAGACCTCGAACCTCGATCTCCGCCTCCTCGCCCGCGACGAGCACCTCGGCCTCATAGACGCCCACCTCACCGGCGGTCGCGCCCGCTCGATCCCCGTGGTGATGCTCCTCGACGCGGACTTCGTGGAGCGCGCGTGGTGGGGGCCGCGCCCGTCCGAGCTGCAGGCGTGGGTGATGGACGAGGGGCTGAAGCTGGAGTCCGAGGAGCGCTACAAACACGTCCGCCGGTGGTACGCCCGCGACAAGGGCCGGACCACGCTGGAGGAGGTCGTCAGCGGCCTCGAAGCGGTGGCCTGACGCCCTATTCCGCCAGCCGTGCCCGCACCTTGCGCACCGTCGAGACCACGCCGAGGGCGAGCATGAGCGCGACGAGGCCGTAGACCCACCACGGGATGCCCCGCCCGGCGACGAGGAGGTAGAGGTAGGCCGAGGTGAAGAAGAAGAGCGTGAAGAACGCCGGCAGCGCCACCGGCTTCTTGTTCCGCAGGTTGCGGATCAGCCAGCCCAGTGAGAGCATGAAGAACGGGATCGCCCCGACGTAGATCGCCCCGAAGACGAGCGGGTCCACGCCGTACTCGGCCCCGAGGCTGAAGAACCATGTGCGGAGGGCATCCCACATGGGCGGCCGGGTCAGACGGTGGACAGTGGGCAGAGGATACAATACACCCAGCACGCTTCCGCTCGGCTCACGGTCCGGTACCGTTCACGCCACGAGGTAGCCCGCCGCGAGCGCCCGGTACGCCTCGACCTGCGCTCGCTGCCACGCCTCGTCGCGCCCCAGCTCCTCGGCCATGAGCACCGCCACCGCCGGGGCCATCGCCATGCTCGCGCGCGCGTCGAGCAGCAGCGTCCGCCGCCGCCGCGCGAGCACGTCTTCTACCGTCCGCGCCATCTCGTGCCGGACGGCCCAGACGACCTCGCCGGCCCGCACCGGCCGGCTCGGGTGCAGCCGCTCGCCCCACGCCGGGTGCTCCGCGATCAGCGCCTCGACGGCCGGCGCGTCGGCCCCGTAGTCGGCGAGCGCGCCGAACTGTCCTGCATTCTCGTGGTAGCCGTGGATTGGCAGCGTCCGCGTGACTGAGGGCCGGTCGGGGAGGTCGGCGAGCGTGGCGGCCTGGTCAATCGTGTCCTCGGCCATCTTGCGGTAGGTGGTCCACTTGCCGCCGGTGATGGTGACGAGGCCCGAGGGCGCGATCAGGAGCGTGTGGTCGCGCGCGAGCGCGGCGGTCCCGCCGGGACCACCCTCGCCGCCGGGGTTGCCGACGAGCGGGCGGAGGCCGGCGAAGGTGGAGAGCACGTCGGCGGGTGTCGGGTCGCGGGTGAGGTAGCGCGCCGTGTGCTCGAAGAGGTAAGCCAACTCTTCTTCCAGCGGGTGCGGCTCGATCTCGGCGCGGGGTACCTCCGTGTCGGTCGTGCCGACGAGCACGCGGTCGTGCCACGGGATGGCGAAGAGCACGCGGCCGTCGTCGGTCTTGGGGACCATGATCGCGGTCTCGCCGGGACGAAAGGCGCGGTCGAGGACGAGGTGGACGCCCTGGCTCGGCGTGATCATCGCGGCCGCGTCGGGGTCGTCCATGCGGCGAATCTGATCGGTGAAGACGCCGGTGGCGTTGATGACGGCGCGGGCGCGGACGGTGTGCTCGGCCCCGGTCTCAGCGTCGCGCGCGAGCACGCCGCGGACCTCGCCGCGCTCGTGGACGAGGCCGACCACCTCGACGTAGTTCAGCAGCACGCCGCCCTCGTCGGCCGCCGTCTGCGCCAGGGCGATGGCGAGGCGGGCGTCGTCGAACTGCCCGTCGTAGTAGACCACCCCGCCGTCGAGGCCGGTCGGCTCCAGCGTCGGCAGGCGGGCCAGCGTCTCCTCCTTCGAGAGGATCTTGGAGCGTCCGAAGCCCGAGCGCCCGGCCAGCAGGTCGTACATCTTCAGCCCGATCCCGTAGAACGGCCCCTCCCACCACGAGTAGTTGGGGACGACGAACGGGAGGTCGCGCACGAGGTGGGGCGCGTTCCTCAGCAGCAGACCGCGCTCCTTGAGGGCTTCGAGGACGAGGGCGACGTTGCCCTGCCGGAGGTAGCGGACGCCGCCGTGGACCAGCTTCGTCGAGCGGCTCGACGTGCCCTTGGCGAAGTCGTGCTGCTCGAGCAGCAGCGTCCGGTAGCCGCGCGAGGCCGCCTCGACGGCGCACCCCAGCCCCGTCGCCCCGCCGCCGATGATAACGAAGTCCCAGGGGTCGGTCGCGCCGGTGAGGGCGTCCAGCATCACGTCTCGGTTCATAGCATTACCGTATCAGCAGCGCCGTCATCCAGAGCACGAGCGCGGCGCGGAGCGACCACGCCGCCGTGCGCATCCAGTTCGAGGCGACGAGCCGGGCGTGGGCCTCGCCGTCGAACCCGGCCGCGAGCGCGGTGTGGAGGGGGACCTGCACGACGGCCGTCGAGACCCACACGACGCCGACGAGGGCGAGGCCGGTCCACGCCATCCACGCGGGCACGGCGGCGGGGCGGAGCCAGAGGAGCGCGACGGCCGTGCCCAGCTCCAGCAGCATCGCCGGGAGGACGACGAGGGTGATCCGCGCCTGGTGCGCCGCTTCGTAGGCCGGGAACCCGTCCGCGCCGACGCCCGCGAAGAGCGGGTAGTGGACGAGCTGCACCACCCAGATCACCCCGAACATCGTCAGCGTGGCGAAGACGTTCGCCAGCACGACCCCGTGCGCCGCCGTCATCCGACCGACACGCCGAGGTCGGCGAGGACAGCCTCGGCGGCGCGGCGACCGGAGACGAGCGCGCCGTTGATCGAGGCGTTCGTGCGGTGGTCGCCCGCGAGGTAGAGGCCCTTCGTGAGGCGCGCCGG
>JBBSMV010000224.1:0-4827 GCA_038232975.1 Rhodothermales bacterium | reverse complement strand
GCGCGCGTGCTCCGGTTCGCTGCGCGGGCCCAGTCGCTCGGCATCCGCCCGGTCCTCAGCGCGGCGTTCGAGAGCGGCGTGGCGATGCGGGGGCACGTCGCGCTCGCCGCGGCCACCGGCGGCGCTCCCGCCGGCCTCGACCCCTACCGCCGCCTCGCCGCCGACGTGCTCCGCCCCCGTCTCGACGTGGCGCGGCCGAGCGTGGACGTGCCGGCCCTGTTCCGCTCGGAGTACGAGATTGAGCTCCCCGAGCCGGCATGACGGAGCGCATCCCCGATCCCGTCCTCGCCGCCGCGCTCCGGCAGCCGGAGGCACCCGCGATCATCGCGCCGGGCACGACCGTGACGTGGGCCGACCTCGACCGGCAGGTGGATGCCGCGATGGCCTGGCTCCACCGTCAGGGCCTCGCGCGCGGCGACCGACTCGGGGTGTACCGGCCGGCCGACGCGGCCTATCTCGCTCTGCTCCTGGCGGCGTTTCGGGCAGGCGTCGTGGTGTGCCCGCTCAGCACGAGGCAACCCGCCGAGACAGTCCCGGCACTTCTAGATCGAATCGGCTGTGATGCACTCGTCGCGGCACCGGACACTAGGTGGCATGGGCTTCGGGTGTTGAGCATCGACGCACTACGAACCCCAAACCCCAAACCTCAAACCCCAAACTGGCCTCTCGCCGCCCCCGCCACACTCGTCTTCACCTCCGGGAGCACGGGCACGCCGAAGGCGGCGCTCCACACCCTCGGCAACCACGTCTTCAGCGCGCTCGGGGCGAACGCCAACCTCCCCCTCGGGCCGGGCGACCGCTGGCTGCTCGGCCTTCCGCTCTACCACGTCGGCGGCCTCGCCATTCTCTTCCGCTGCGTCCTCGCCGGTGCCGCCGTGGTGCTGCCGGAGCACGGGGCCTCGGTGGAGCAGACTGTTGCGGAGCACGGCGTCACGCACGCCTCGCTCGTAGCGACGCAGCTCCTCCGCGTGCTGCACGGGCCGCAGCCGGACGCGCTCGCCGGGATGAAGGCGATCCTCCTCGGCGGTAGCGCGCTTCCGCCGTCGCTCGTCGCCGCCGCCTACGCGCGCGGTCTTCCGGTCCACACCTCCTACGGGATGACCGAGATGGCCTCGACCGTCACCGCCACCCCGCCGGGTGCCGCGCTCGCCGCGCTCGGCACCTCCGGCCTCGTCCTCCCCCACCGCGAGGTGACGCTGGCCGGCGACGGCGAAATCCTCGTGCGCGGCGCGACCCTCTTCGCGGGGTATGCCGAAGGCGAGACCCTCACGCTGCCGACCGACGCCGACGGCTGGTTCCCCACCGGCGACCTCGGCGCGTGGGCGCGCATCGGCGGCAGGAGGATGCTGCGCGTGGTCGGGCGCATAGACAACCTGTTCATCTCCGGCGGCGAGAACGTGCAGCCGGAGGAGATCGAGGCGGCGCTCGGGCGGATCGAGGGCGTGCGGCAGGCCGTCGTCGTGCCCGTCCCCGACGCGGCGTTCGGGCAGCGGCCGGTCGCGTTTGTCGAGGCTGAGAGGTGGCTACCGGAG
This sequence comes from Rhodothermales bacterium, assembly GCA_038232975.1. Taxonomy (GTDB): domain Bacteria; phylum Bacteroidota; class Rhodothermia; order Rhodothermales; family JANQRZ01; genus JANQRZ01. The sequence goes on along the minus strand of JBBSMV010000224.1, from coordinate 3,295 downwards.
ACGTGGCGGGAAGCGCTGGAGGCTGAGGTGCCGCGCTTCAAAATCCCCACCGCCTACTACCCGTGGCCGGCCGATGCACCGGCCGGTGTCAAAGCGAGGCGAGCCTACCTGAGGAAGGCGACAGACCTCCCTTTCTAGTAACATATTATTAACCAGTAACATCGTCTTAAGGCGTCCTGGAGCCTGCGGTCGAAGAAGGCAGGGGGACAGCTCATGCCACAGGTCCGGGGGCGGGCAGCGGCCCCCTGTGCTTTTATGCTTCCTGCTTGGCGTAGGCGTCGAGGAAGCGGATCGAGGCCTCGATGCCCTGGTGGAAGCGGTCCAGGCCGAAGCGCTCGTTCGGGCTGTGGATCGCGTCCGAGTCGAGGCCGAAGCCCATCAGCACGGTGTCCAGCCCGAGGAGCCGCTTGAAGTCGGCAACCACGGGGATGCTGCCGCCCTCGCGGGGGAAGTGCGGGCGCTGCCCGAAGACGCCTTCGAGCGCGGCGGCGGCGGCCTGCATCGCCGGGGCGGTCGTGTCCACGATGGCCCCGTGGCCGCCGTGGAGGTCGCGGAAGGCGAGCGTCATCGTCTCCGGGACGCGGGCCTCGAAGTGGCGGCGGAGCTTGGCGGTGATCTCGTCCGGGGCCTGGTCCGGGACGAGGCGGCACGAGATTTTGGCCGTCGCCTTCGACGGCAGGACGGTCTTCGCGCCCTTGCCGGTGTAGCCGCCCCAGATGCCGTTCACGTCGAGCGTCGGGCGGCCGGTGGTGCCTTCGAGCACGGTGTAGCCCGCCTCGGTCTTGGAGGCCTTGATGCCGGCCTCCTCCCGCCACCGCGGCTCGTCGAACGGCAGCTTCCGGTAGGCGGCGCGCTCCTCGTCCGAGAGGTCGCGGACGTTCTCGTAGAACCCTTCGACGGTCACGCGGTGGTCGGCGTCGTGGAGGTCGGCGATCATCCGGGCCAGCGCGTTGATCGGGTTCTCGACGCCGCCGCCGTAGACGCCCGAGTGGAGGTCGCGCGCCGGGCCGGTGAGCTCCACCTCGACGTAGGCGAGGCCGCGCAGGCCGTAGGCGATGCTCGGGACGCCGGGGGCGAAGAGCGAGGTGTCCGAGACGAGGACCACGTCGGCGGCGAGCAGGTCCTTGTGCCCTTCGATGAACGGCGCGAGGTGGACGCTCCCGCTCTCCTCCTCGCCCTCGATCATCATCTTGAAGTTCACCGGCAGGTCGGTCCCGCTCTGGAGGTACGCCTCGGCGGCCTTGACGTGCATGAACGCCTGCCCCTTGTCGTCGGCCGCCCCGCGCGCGACGATGTCGCCGTCGTGGATGACCGGCTCGAACGGCGGGCTGTCCCACAGCTCGAGTGGGTCCGGGGGCTGCACGTCGTAGTGCCCGTAGACGAGGACCGTCGGGCGGTCGTCCCCGGCGTGGTGCTCGGCGTAGACGACGGGGTGGCCGGGGTTCGCGGCCGAACCCGTGTCCATGACCTCAACGGTCTCGAAGCCGATGCGCCGGAGGTCGTCGGCGAGCCAGTCGGCGGCGCGGCGCGTGTCGGCGTCGTAGTCGGCGTCGGTCGAGATCGAGGGGATGCGGAGCCAGGCGGTGAGCTGCTCGACGAACGGCTCGGCGTGGTCCTGGGCGTAGGCAAGGGCGTCTTGCATGGGGCTACTGGCTTTAGTTATTGGCTGTTAGCTACTGACTGCTAGTTGTAGGACGAAGAGCTAGGAGCGCCAACAGCTAAGAGCCAACAGCTTTTCGAGCCGTCAAAATAAGCCGAGGCGAGGCCGCCGTGTGGGGGCCGCCGTCGTAGTCGCCGAAGGTCGCGGCGAGGGCGAGGCCGGCGGCGGCGTACATCCGGCGGAAGTCGGCGGCCTCGAGGAGGCGGACGGACTCGGAAAAGGTGTGCGCCTCGCCGTTCTGGTGGACCGTGATGTGCTTCTCGACGCGGCGGCCTCGGGCGGCCTCTACGATGCGGCGGCGCTGCACGATGCGGACCCCGTCGGCCTCGCGCTCGTCCTCGGCGACGAGGTGGGCGGCGAGGTAGGGCGCGTTGAGGAAGTCCTGCACGAACCACCCGCCCGGCCGGAGCGCCCGCGCGATCCCGTCGAGGACGCGCTGGTGGTCGGCCTCGGTCTCGAAGTAGCCGAACGAGGTGAACAGGTTCACCGCCCCATCGAAGGCGGCGCGGAACGGGAGCGCGCGCATGTCGGCCTGCCGGAAGGTGACCGACAGCCCCTCGGCCTCGGCCCGTCTCCTGGCGGCCTGGAGCGCCTTGTCCGAGAGGTCCACGCCGGTGACGCGGTAGCCACGCGCGGCGAGGACCCGCGCGTGCCGCCCCCGGCCGCAGCCCACGTCGAGGACCTCGGCCCCCGGCTCCGGCTGCACGCTCCGCTCGATGAGGGCGGCGAGGCGGCGGGCTTCGGAGAGGTCGCGCTGGTCGTAGACCAGTTCGTAGGCGTCCGAGTCGAACCAGTCCTCGTACCAGGGCATGGGGAGTGGCGAGTTAAGAATGTCGCATGTCGAATGGGTTCATTCAGCACTCACTCGACATTCGAAACTCGCCATTCGTCACTTCGCAGAGGGCGTCTTCGACCGGGCGCGTGCCGCCGAACCACCCGAGGACGCGGCGGATGACGCCGTCGAGGAGCGCGTCCGGGCACGAGGCCCCGGCCGTCAGCACGATCTCGACGGGCCGCTCGGCGGCCGTCGCCCACGGGAACCAGCCGGCGGTCTGGCGGACGGCGTGGGCGTGGAGGTCGAAGTGCCGGATCGCCTCGCGCTCGAGGTTCTCGGCCCCCGAGACGAAGTACGTCGGCATGTGCTCGGCGCAGAGCTCGACGAGGTGGCTCGTGTTCGACGAGTTGTAGCCGCCGACGACGATCGCCAGGTCGGCCCCGGAGGCGATGAGGGTGGCGGTCGCGTCCTGGTTCTCCTTCGTCGCGTAGCAGAGCGTGTCGGAGGTGTCGGCGAAGTGGGCCGCGAGGTCGGCCGCGCCGTAGCGCGCGGCGACGGCGGCCTCGAGGAGGTCGGCGATGGCCTGGGTCTCGGTCGCCAGCATCGTCGTCTGGTTGACCACGCCGATCCGCCGGAGGTCCCGCTCCGGGTCGAAGCCCTCGGTGTGGCGGTCGGCGAAGCGCTCGAAGAAGAAGGCCGCGCCCTGCTCGCCCCGGACCACGGCGGCGAGGGCCTCGGCCTCGCCGAGGTCGCGGACGACGACGACGGCGCGGGCGCTCGCCGTGGCGTGCGAGATCGTCGCGCGCGTCTCCTCGGGGTAGCGCTTGCCGTGGACGACGAGGGTGTAGTCCTGGCGCCCG
>JBBSMV010000223.1:0-4962 GCA_038232975.1 Rhodothermales bacterium | reverse complement strand
TCGAACGTCTCCTGGTCGAGGAGCGGGATGAGGTCTTTGGCGTAGAGGATGCCGAGGACGTCGTCGAGGTGCTCGCGGTAGAGCGGGAAGCGCGAGTGCCCGGTCTGGCGGATGAGCGTGAGCGCCTCGTCGAGCGTGGCCGTGTTCGGCAGCGCGTGGACGTCGACGCGGCTGACCATCACCGCGCGCACCGTCGTCTCCCCGAACTCGACGATCGAGTGGATGAGGGCGCGCTCGGCCTCCTCGAGGGTGCCTTGCGCCTCGCCGAGGTTGGCGAGCGTCTTGATGTCCTCGCTCGAGACAACGGAGGCCGGCGTGCGGAAGCGGCGCTGGATCAGGTCCATCCCGCGCGCCAGCAGGTCCGAGAGCGGGTAGAGCAGGCGGAACAGTAGGTAGAGCGGGGCCGAGAAGACCGTCGCCCACCGCCGGTTCTGCTGGGTGGCGATGAGCTTCGGGGTGATCTCGCTGAGCACCAGCAGGATGAACGTGAGCGCGACGACCTGCACGAAGAACAGAATCTCCGTCCCCCACGGCGTCTGGTCCAGCCCGTAGGCGAGGGCCGCTTGCCCCGTCAGGACCGTCGCCAGGATCGCGGCGGCGACGTTGGCGAGGTTGTTCAGGATCAGGACTGTGATCAGCAGCCGGCGCGGGCGCTCGAGCATCGCGAGCACACGGCGGGCACCGGTGCTCTCGTCCTCGCGCAGGGCCTCGCGGTCGCCGTCGCCGAGCGAGAAGAGGGCGACCTCGGAGCCGGAGAAAAAGGCCGACAGCGCCAGCAGGAGCGCGAAGAGCGTGGCCTCGACGGCGACGGTCGCGGTTCCGGCGGCGACCACCCAGAGCGTGACCGCCGGCGAGAGGGTCAGGAGAAGCCCCACGAGGGGGCCGCTAGAGTCTGCGTCCAAAGCGGGGGAGGAAACCCTCAGCTGGTTCGACAAGCGGTGCCGGCACCCCGGCGGGCGCGTGCCCCGCGTGGGCGCGCGCCGGCACCTGAGCGAAAATATACGGGCTGCCGGCTCGTCTGGTCCCGCGCGGGTTCTGCCGGAAGAGGAAGCGCGCTAAAAACATATAACGGCCAAACGGACGAGGGGCGGCAGCCCGGTGGCCGCCGCCCCTCACCCTGTACGCGTTGTGCTCAGCGAGGCGCTGCCTCGGGGGGCTACGCTTCGCAAGAGCGCCCTAGAAGGGCAGGTCGTCATCCGGCCCGAACGGGTCGTTGCCGGCCCCGGCAGGCTGTGCCTGGCGCTGGGGCTGACGCTGCTGCGGCCGCTCCTGCGAGGTGCCGCCGCCGGACGAGCGCGACTGGTCGAACGACTCTGAGGAGTCGTAGCTGCCGCCCCCGCCGCCGCCCTTGCTGTCGAGCATCATCATCTCGCGCGCCTTGACCTCGGTGGTGTAGCGCGTCTGGCCTTCCTTGTCCTCCCACTGGCGGGTCTGGAGCGACCCCTCGAAGTAGACCTGGGAGCCTTTCTTGAGGTACTCGCCGCAGATCTCGGCGAGCCGCGCCCAGGCGACGATCGAGTGCCACTCGGTCTTCTCGACGAGCTCGCCGTTGGCGTCCTTGTAGCTCTCGTTGGTGGCGAGCCGCAGGTTGCACACGGCGGTGCCGCTGCCGGTGTAGCGAAGCTCCGGGTCCGCCCCGAGGTTGCCGATGAGGATGACTTTGTTGACTGCGCGTGCCATAGTATGGCCTCCTGATTGGGTTGGGTACATGATTCCGCCGACGCGTCTCGGAGAGGCTCCGCCGGCTTAACGGGTCCGGCCTCGCGGCCGGCGCTGCCAGTATAGACAGGGGGGCTACGCGGACGTAACCTCCAGACGCAAAATAATTTTCCACGGTGCCAACGGCATGGCATAGGCGTCGGGTGTCCGGGGTCGGGCGTCGGGCGTCCGATGTCGGTAGATTCGGCGCTCGCGGAACCCTCGACACCCGACTCATGCAAGACCTGAAGCTCACTGACGACGACCGCGCCGCTGCCGTCCCCGACCTCTGGGCCGACTTCGTCGCCGTCGTCCGCCGTCTCCGGCGGGAGTGCCCGTGGGACCGGGAGCAGACCCACGACTCGGTCAAGCACCTCCTCATCGAGGAAGCCTACGAGGCCGTCGACGCCATTGACGAGGCGGACTGGCCGGAGCTGGGCGGCGAGCTAGGTGACCTGCTCCTCCACGTCGTCTTCCACAGCGAGATCGCCGAGACCACCACGGGCGCGTTCACGCTCGAAGACGTGATTCGGCGCGAGACAGAGAAGCTCGTCCGGCGGCACCCGCACGTGTTCGCTTCGCGGTCCCCTTCGGAGATCGGCGACGCTGATGAAATCAGCACGGGCGAGGTGCTCCGCAACTGGGAGCAGATCAAGCAGCAGGAGCGCGCCGGTCGGGACGAGGCCCGGCGCTCGGCGCTCGACGGCGTGCCCCGGCAGCTCCCGGCGCTCTTGCGTGCCCAGCGCGTGCAGGAGAAAGCGGCCGGCGTCGGGTTCGACTTCCCCGAGGCCGCCGGGGCGTGGGACAAGGTCGAGGAAGAGGTGGCCGAGCTTCGCGCCCTCGTCGAGCGCGGGGCGACGGCCGAGGAGCGCGAGGCCGAGTTCGGCGACGTGCTCTTCGCGCTCGTCAACTACGCCCGGTTCTCCGGCGTCACCCCCGAGAACGCGCTGCGCCGCACGCTCGACACGTTCCAGCGCCGCTTCCGCCACATCGAGGCCCGCCTCGCCGAGGCCGGCCGCTCGTTCGGGGACGCCGACCTCGCGGAGATGGACAGCTACTGGGACGAGGCAAAGGCGTTGGAGAGCCAGGCGTGAGGCCGAACGTGCGTCGTATCATCTGGCACCCGACCTTCGACCCCCGACCCCCGACACCCGACCCAACGATGCTGTTCCGCCAGATGTACGACCCCGCGCTCGCGCAGTATGCCTACCTCGTCGGCTGCCAGCAGACGAAGGAGGCGCTCGTGATCGACCCCGAGCGCGACATTGACCGCTACGCCCGCGCCGCCGCGCGCGAGGGGCTGCGCGTCACCGCCGTCGCCGAGACCCACATCCACGCCGACTTCCTCTCCGGTGCCCGAGCCTTCGCCGAGCAGCACGGCGTGAGGGTCTACCTCTCCGGTGAAGGCGGCAACGACTGGAGCTACCGCTGGGGCGACGGCTACGACGTCCACCTCCTCCGCGACGGCGACACGTTCCACGTCGGTAGCGTCAAGGTCGAGGCCCTCCACACGCCCGGCCACACGCCCGAGCACCTGAGCTTTCTCGTCACCGACGAGGGCGGCGGGGCCGACGAGCCGCTCGGCCTCGCCTCGGGCGACTTCGTGTTCGTCGGCGACCTCGGCCGGCCGGACCTCCTGGAGACGGCGGCGGGGCAGGAGGGCGCGCGCGAGCCGGCCGCCCACGCACTCTACGCATCGGTGCAGCGGCTAGCCGACCTGCCGGACTTTCTCCAGCTCTGGCCGGGCCACGGTGCCGGCAGCGCCTGCGGTAAGGCGCTCGGCGCGGTGCCCCAGTCCACGCTCGGCTACGAGCGCAGGCAGAACTCCGCCCTCCGCTCAGCGAAAGGGGGAGAGGGCGGATTCGTCCAAGAGATACTCGAAGGCCAGCCGGAGCCGCCGCTCTACTTCGCCCGGATGAAGCGTGAGAACCGGGACGGCCCCGCGCTCCTCGGCGCGCTCCCGACGCCCCAAGCACTCGCCGCCTCCGACCCTTCGGCAGGCTCAGGGCAGGCTCTCGACGCGCTCAGCGGCAGCGACGATGCCGTCGTGATTGACACCCGGCCGCGCGAGGCATTCATGAGGGGCCACCTCGCCGGCTCCATCCTCGCGCCGCTCGACGCGAGCTTCGCCACCGTTGCCGGGTCCTACGTGATGCCCGGCAAGCCCGTCTACCTCGTGATCGAGGAGGACCGGGCCGAGGAGGCCGTCCGCGCGCTCGTCCGCATCGGGCTGGACGATGTGCGCGGCACCATCACCCCGGAGGCGCTGCGGGCCTATGGCGCGGGCAACGACAAGCTGCGGATGCTCAAAGCCATTGACTTCGACGAGCTCGACGGCCGCCGCCACTACACCAACACCGAGGTCCTCGACGTGCGCCGACAGGACGAGTGGGACCGCGGGCACATTCCCGGCGCGGTCCACATTCCCCACGTCCGCCTCCTCGAGCACCTCGACGAGCTACCGCGCGACAAGACGCTCCTCGTTCACTGCCAGAGCGGGGTCCGCAGCGCCGCCGCCGCCGCGCTCCTCGCCGCGCACGGCTTCTACGTGACCTACGTCAACGACCACTTCTTCAACTGGAAGGAGCGGGAGAAGGAGGCGGGCGTCGCGGCGGGGGCGCACTGAACGTTTAGAGAGGAGAAAGAGGAGACGGAAAAGAAATGAGGAGCGCGCGCGTCTTGCTATCCCCTGTCCGCTCTTCTTTCTTCTCTCCCCCTTCTCTCTTTTCTCTCTACGATGCTCCTCGCGCTCGTCGGTGCCCTGATGGTCGGACTCAGCCTCGGGCTGCTCGGCTCGGGCGGGTCGATCCTGACGGTGCCGGTGCTGGTCTACCTCGTCGGGCAGCCGGAGAAGGAGGCGATTGCCGAGTCGCTCGGGATCGTCGGGATCATCGCGCTCGCCGGGGCGGTGCTCAACGCGGTGCAGCGGACCGTGGACTGGCGGAGCGTGGTGCTCTTCGCGGTTCCGGGGATGCTCGGGACGGCAGTGGGGGCGTCGCTCTCGGGGTTCGTCAGCGGCCTGGTGCAGCTCACCGTCTTCGCCGTGGTGATGCTCGCGGCGGCGGTGCTGATGTTCCGGGGCCGGCCCGAAGTGGTCGCCGGCGGGCATCGGCAGCCGTGGGGCCTGACCGTGCTCGAAGGGCTGCTGATCGGCGTGCTGACGGGGTTCGTCGGGGTCGGCGGCGGGGTCATCCTGGTGCCGGCGCTCGTGCTGCTGGTCGGCCTGCCGATCCACGTTGCCATCGGGACGAGCCTGACGATCAT
>JBBSMV010000222.1:0-4972 GCA_038232975.1 Rhodothermales bacterium | reverse complement strand
GCGATTGAGACAGGCTGAATGGCCTCGGCCGGGTTCCCTTCACCCCCGTTTCGATGCCTCTGAGGTGCGATTGAGACCAGTATTGAAGAGTCCAGTGAGTCTAGTCATGGGTTGTTTCGATGCCTCTGAGGTGCGATTGAGACCGGCCGCCTCAAAAACCGTGCAAACTGGGCGTGCGTTGTTTCGATGCCTCTGAGGTGCGATTGAGACTATGCTGCATCGAACAGGCTCCGGCGGTAGACCTGCGTTTCGATGCCTCTGAGGTGCGATTGAGACCCGCGCGCGATGCGTGCAGAAGGTACGTGCTACAGTACGTCAAAGAGCGTGTCCCAGTGCGCCGAGACGGCCGCCGCCGCGTCGCCCCACAGTAGCGTAACCTCCTACAGGGGACGACGACGCGCAAATCCGCCCTGCGAAGGCAAGAAGCCGGCTCGGGCAGGCACGTCCGTCTCGGCGCATTCTGCAGGGCCGGGGGCGACGACGCCTGGACAGGCCGAGCGGGGGCACCGCCGCTCACGTTCCCACTCTGCCGCTCACACCCACCCGGCCGTTCACACGAAGGGGCCTGGGTCGGCGCGCTCGACGCCGAGCGTGCGGCGCTCCATGTACGCCGTCGTCCGCATCTCGTAGAGGATCACCGCGTCCCCGTCCTCGAGCAGCGCGCGGGTCTCAGCCTCCAGCTCGGCGAGCTGCGCGGCGGTCAGCTCCCCCTCGAAGACCGAGTTCTGCACCCACGAGAGGTAGCGGCGGTACAGCTTCAGCGCCTTGTGGACGCGCTCGACGGAGACGTCGTAGACGGCGATGACGTAGGGCATGCGGAGTCCGGGTCACCACCAGGCGTGGAAGCCCTGGTAGGGATCGCCGGGGTCGGTGAGGTGGCGGACGAGGCGGTAGGCGTCGAGCCGGACGAGGCGCTCGTAGGAGACGTGGCGACCGAGGCCACGGTGCTTCACCGTCCGGCGCAGCCGCTCGTCCCACGCCTCGACGAAGCGGCGGCGGCCGGCCTCGGTGAGGTAGACCCCGCCGAGCCGGGGCTCGAAGTGGCTGGGCTGGAGGCGGCCCGTCTTGAGCAGCCGGAAGAGGGCGCGGTCCACCAGGAGCGGCTTGAAGACCTCGGCCAGGTCGAGCGCGAGGCTGTAGCGGCGGTCGCCCGGCTCGTGGAGAAACGAGACCGTCGGGTCGAGCGCCGTCCGGTAGAGCGCCTTGAGGCAGGCGGCGTAGCAGAGCGCGTTGCCGAACGAGATCGCCGCGTTGAGCGCGTTCGATGGGGGCCGTCGGGTGCGCCCCTCGAACGGGAAGTCGGCGGCCTTCGGGCCGAGCAGGGCCGGCCAGGCGCGGTAGTAGGCGTCGCGGGCGCGGCCCTCGGCCGCCATCAGCTCGGGGACGGCCGGCTCGTCCGGCACCCGCGCCGCCTCGCGCTCGACGACGGTGAGGGCCTCGCCGACGGCTCCGCTATCGGCGACCCGCTTCTCGTAGTAGAGCAGCGTCCGGCGGATGTTGAAGAGGGCAGCTTCGACGAACGCCCGCGCCAGGGCGATCCGCTTCCGGGGGCGGAGGTAGTGCTCGGCCTGGGCGACGGTGAGCCGCCCCGAGAGGAGGTACTCGCGGGGGTAGAGCGTGGCGGCGTAGTTCCCGTAGTAGTCGTAGACGTGGACGGGGATGCGCTGCTGGGCGAGGAAGACGACGAGCTTGCTGTTGAGGTCCACCTCGCCGAAGAGGTGGAGCGCGTCAACGGCCTCGACGGGGAGGACGGCTTTCTCGCCGGTGAGCGCGCCGGAGGGAGCACCCGTGTCGCCCTCGGCGGCGGCGGGCGCGCGGGCGTCGTCGGCCTTCTCGAACCAGAGGGTGTTCTGCCGGCGTCGGAGGCGGCCGTTCGAGAAGAGGTAGTGATCGCGCGGCATCGGTCAGCGTGGGCAGCGTGTCGCGCAGGGTACGATGCAGCGCCCACCCTTCCGGCCACGCTCGTCCGGTACCACCGGATTCTCGGGTCCCGACGGGCAGCTTCACGCGTCGAGGACGCGCCAGCGCTCGAGGAAGGTGCGAAGGTGGTGCGCGCCTCTGTCAGCCTCGCGCTCGAGCAGGGTCTCCACCCTCCCCTCCTCCTCAGCAAGCTCAGAGGCGGAGAACAGCCCGGCGAAACGCGCCGTGCGGAGCCAGAGGAGGTAGATCGTCAGGGCGTCGCACTCGGTGTAGTGGCGGATGGTCTCGTGCTCCCCGGCAAGCCAGAGGTCGGCCACAGCCTGCCCCGGACTCGGTCCGGGGTCGCCGCCCGAGCACGAGCCGCCCCCGCTCGTCTTGGCCGGGATGCCGGCGAGGAGGGCGAGGTCGCGGAGGGAGGGGCACGCCGCCCCGCGCCCGCCGACGGCCTGCATCAGGTCCACACTCCAGTCGTCGTGCGGGTGGAAGTAGTCGGGTCCCTCCCAGGGGCGCTCCGGGCGGCGGCAGAGACCGGGCGCGGCGAGGCCGAGCACGAGGCCGCGCTGGGCGAGGAGGCGGACATCGGCCCCGTGCGCGTTGAACCCGACGAGCTGCGGGCGGCAGCGGCCGAGCGCACCGAAGAACGCTGCCAGGAGGTCGGCCTCGGCGTCGCCGGGGTCTCGCGGGAGCGAGCAGAGGTGGAGGCCGACCTCGCCGGAGGGGTAGGCGCGGCGCTCGACGACGGCGATGGCGGCGACGCGGCAGTGGACGGGCGGCAGGACGGGGCGCGGCTGCTCCGGCGTCGCGCCGGCGGCCCTCCACATCGCGTCGAACACCTCGGGTTCAGAGGCGTCCAGGGCGAGGAGGCGACGGCCGGCGTCGGCGTCGGGGACCCACGCGCAGTCGAAGGCCCAGACGGTGGGAGCGACGGTGCGAGGCATGACGAGAGAGGCGGCATTGGGGTGGCCCTCAGCATACCCCTCCCGCCCCTCGCTACCGGCCAGGCGCGTCCGGCCTGTCCGCGTCGCCCTCAACGTCGCTCGTGCCCCGTGCGAACTCGCCGATGGAGACGGCGGGGCAGGCCTTCAGCACCCGGCGGTCATCCGTCACGAGCGGTGCGCCGAGGGCCTCGGCGACGGCTACGAACTCGGCGTCGTAGGCCGAGAGTTCGAGGGCGAAGGCAACGTCGAGGACCTGAATGGCATGAGGAGCTGCCTCGTGGCGATGCAGGAGGGACCAGGCCTCTTCCCACACACTCCGTGCGTGCTCCGGCGTGAGGGTGCCTTGGCGGAGGTATTGAACCAGCACGTTGCGGAACTCGCTCTGCCACAGCGGCGGAGCCGCCCAATCGGCATCGCGTCGGAGCACGCGCCGCGCCTCTGGCGTGCGATCCCCGGCGAGGAGGAGGTAGGCCACGAGGTTGGTATCGGCGACGATCACGGTCGGCCGTCCTCGATGGCGTCGCGAAGGCTCTCCTCCGTGACCCACAAGCCGCGCGCGGCCAGTTCCTCGCGGAGGGCGTCCGCCTTCGCCAGGAACACCTCCGGGTCGAAAGCGGGCGGCGCGACGGCCGCTTCGAGGCAGCGAATGGCCTCGCGGTTGAGACTGCGGTGGTGACGCTCGGCGCGCTCCTTGAGCCGGCGGTGGAGCTCCTCGGGGACGTTCTTCAGCGTGATGGTAGGCATGGCAGCGTGGGGAAGATCCGGAATGGATCCAAAACGGATCCGCCCGCCGTTGGGTTTCGCGTGAGCCGTTCGAGAGGGTCTCACCGCCCGAGTCTCACCCGTAGCAGAGGTCCTCGAAGGCGCACCGCCGGCAGAACGACCGCCGCGGGTGGCGCTCCGGCGGGGCCGAGGGCTGAGCCAGCCGGGCAAGCGCGGAGACCGCCTCAGCAAGCGCCGCCTCGTGCTCGGGCGCAAGCGTGACGGGCTCGGAGCGGCGGAGGGCGGGGTAGTCGAGCTGGCCGGCGAGCGGAGTGCCGTCGGCGCGGGTGACGCCGCCGAGCTTCAGCACCCAGAGGTAGAAGCGGAGCTGGAGGCGGTGCGCCTCCTCGCACGAGCGGCCCTTCTTCGTCTCGTGGAGGACGCCCGCGCGGAGGTCCGCCCCGTCGATCTTCGCCACGAGCGGGGTGCCGTCCGGGGTCTCGGCGGTGATGAGGGCGGGGCGCTTGCGGCGGCGGTAGCTCGTGCGGTCGAGGAGGCGGCCGAGGGCGACGGCCTCGGACTCCTGCTCCATCCACAGCCCGCGCATCGAGTACCACGCCTTGCGCGGGCAGACGGCGTGGTACCCGACGAGCATCCCGCCGATGCGAGGGGCAGGAACACCATGCATGATGTCTGTACTCATGGGTGCAGCCGGTCAAATGCCCAGCGCTCCGGATTCTCCGCGACGTAGCGCCGGACGCGGTCGGCCTCGCGGTCGTTTCGGACGATGCGGTCGTGGAACCGGGCCTGCCACAGCGGGCCGCCGTGCCAGAGCCCGCCCCGCCGCGCCCGCCGCGTGACCGCCGCTTTGTAGGCCCCAACGATGGACGAGACGGACCCCACGACGTGCTGCCCGAACCTCCGTTCTCCAGCCCTCTCCCCTGGCGCACCTTTCACCGACGGCGTCTCCCCCACCGTCGGCGTAGGGACACCATGCATGGTGTCCCTACGGGTTGGCGCGGCGTTCCCAGGGGCAGCATCGGCCGGCGCGGGGTCGTCCCCGATCAGCCCGAACAGCAGGTGGACGTGGTTCGGCATCACGACGAAGACGTCCGGCACGAGGCCAAGCCGCAGGTCCAGCGTCCGCCCCCATTCCTCATGCGCGACCTCACCCAGCGCCGACCGGCGCATCACGCCGTCCACGACCTCACCGAAGACGCATTCCCGGCACGCCGTGCAGACGGTGACGAAATACGGGCCGAGCCGGCAGTAGTCGTAGCCGACGAGACGGGGCGAACGGCGGGTACGAGAACGCTTCACAGCATCAACCCTCGTGCTCATAGGAAGACAACCGCTCCGCGATAGCCTGCTCGGCACGGGGGAGTGCGTCGGGTGAGGCGTTGACCACGCCT